>JAJYRY010000095.1 GCA_021793855.1 Thermoplasmata archaeon | reverse complement strand
GGACAAGTAACACTGATGTTATAGAGATGGATGGAATGCTCACCGCAAGCGAAGTGCTTACAGCTTCCAGATATGGGAGCTTAAAAGCGAAGATAGATACAATGGACATGACCAAGAACGGAACGATAAATGACGTTACTGCAAATCCCGTAACATATCGTATGTTCTTTGAGAAAATGTCTGAGGAGGCTTCAACGCCTATCTGGAGGATAATGAAGAAGAGAGCCAGAGTGCTTATGGTGGATAGGTTGGAGGAAGGGATTATTATGCCGGAAACCGCTGGTCCCAGCAGTATCCCAGCCAGAATGGCCCCCACGATCTCTGGAAGGGAGAAAAAGTTGAATAGCTGACCTAATCCTATTGCAACTATCAGTAATAGCAGGATTGATGTTATCAGGTCAAGCATCAGAATACCTAAACTACATTGAATATAAACTATTCTTATTTCATCCTGTCATTCTTAACATCATCCACCTCAGTGATTTTCAGGAACCTCTTTTGGAGCGGATGTTGCCGCGGGGACGTACTTTCTAGATAGAGCTGAAAATATAATGGATCCCGCAAGTATGGAGAATATTACAGTGTAGAAGAGTATGTTGCCATAAAGGTTGAATACCTTCGGGTCGGTTGAAAGCAAAACGCCTGCGATAACGATAACCGTAGAACCTCTCTGTACAAAGGAAGACACAATTGCAGTATCCTTCCCGAACCATTTTGTCATTCCCTGTACAGAATATACTTCCAGGAATCTTATAGGAACAAGTATGGCGACGAGAATTGCAGCTATTATTATCCCGCCGAAATCGAAAATATTTACCAATATACCGATATAGACGTAGAAGAGCGTAAGTACGAAGAATGTGATTTCCTGGTTAAAGTATGACAGGGACTCGTTGTTGATGCTGCCAGAGATCTTGATTATTTTAGAAACTGGGACGGAATTGGTGATTATAACCGAGAACAGGAAAACAGTAAGTATTGCTGAAGCACCGAGGTAATCAGAGACACCCCATAGGGCAAGAAGTATTGCTATGGTGGCTATATAATAGTGAGGAGTAAGAGCCTGCCTGAGGACTACGAGCCAAACGATTCCAACAACCCCTCCAAGTACAAGGGATTCCGATATGCTCCCGAAGAGATAACCTGCCGTGCCGGCTATCGTGAACTGCTGATTCATTACACTGAGAATGAGAAGGACAACTATGATGTTCATAATTGAATTCATTATTGTTTCAACTTCCACTGTGTGTTTTATGTTTTCATTAAGGTTCACCCTAGCAATAAGAGGGACTATGAAAGTGACAGAAGTCTCGCTCAGGACAGTAGCAAGCAGGAGAGAGTCTATGAAAGGAATCTTGAAGAAGAAATATAGCAGGGGAGTGAGAATGCCGATCACAAAGATGAGGTCTGCAGATGCCATTGCAATTCCTTTTGGAACGGATTTTCCAAACTTCTCTAGATCAAGCTTCAATACCCCCCCAAAAACAATGAATATCAGGGCGACGGTGCCTACAAATCCAAGCAGGTCTTTCATTATTGATAGGTATACCACTGGTATGATCCCAGTGTAGTGAATAACTATCCCTATGAGTAACAGAAGCAGCATGTCAGGTATCCTCTTCTTCCTGAACGCTATTTCCCCAACGAAACCTAGCAGCATAATAACTGCCAATAGTAATAGCAGCTCGTCTATTGTAATCAAGCAAGCATTAATCCCAAGTCAGTTATTATTCTTGCGCTGTATCAGAATACTTGCTAACTGGAGATGAAATCCATATATAATATTGATTTGCGCCTTCTCCCATTCTCAATTTTTACACAAAATTACCAGATTCATATTCTGTAATGCCTGAAGATGATACCTTTAATTTCATCTATTGCAGCCATGGAAACGAAAGCTATCCCAAGTGACACGGCAACGTACGCAATTCCTATAGGGGTTACCAGGATTCCAAGCCACGATATCAATGACACAATCGCTATATCTGCAACGGTGGTAATCATAAGCCACTTTCCAGGCGTGGAATTCCAGAATCTCCCCCTTTCCCTTACCATGTATACTGTAAAGAGGCCTGAAAACACCAGTAGATCGAATATGAATGTGTCAATTTGATTGTGAGTCAATCCTAGCCTGAGTGCGACTAGTAGGGCGGCGAACGATTCTACAACTATGAGAATACCTAGCATGACTGATGATCCCAGAAGGGACTTAACATTCCACCTTTCGGGTCTTGAGGACGGTCTAACATTATCTGTTGCTATGGACATTGTCACGAAGTCGTTTGCAAATATCAGCAGGATGATGTCAAAAGGCGTTGTCACAAAGAACCTGAAGATGAAGAATGATACGGTAAGGAAAATCACAACCTGAATTGTCTTGATTATCTTGTTCAGGGTATAAGTTAGCATCCTCTGAAATATCTTCCTGCCGTCCTCAACAGTATATACGATGTCTAGCAGCCCCTTATGTGTAAGGACTATGCTAGCAGATGCCTTTGCAACGTCGGTAGCAGATGAGACGGCGATACCAACCTCGGCCTGCTTCAAGGCCGGGGCATCGTTAACACCATCCCCCGTCATTCCAGTAATGTGATGTTTTTTCTGTAGTGATTTCACAATGAAGAATTTGTCCTCAGGAAGGACCTCTGCGAATGCATCGCACTCATCTATGTCCATTCCATCATTCCTTATTTTCGAAATTCTGCAGATCTTGTCTCCTATGCCTACTTCCTTCGAGATCTCCCTTGCAATGGGTTCTGAATCGCCTGTTATCATCCTTGGTTTCAAACCAAGGGACTGTAGTTTCTTTATCAGGTCAGCTGAATCAGGCAGAGGAGGATCACGAAGCGGTATTATGCCAGATATCTGCTTCTTTCCTTCGCTAGAAATGCCAACAAGGATTGACCTATACCCCCTCACCGCAAGCGAAGTTATTTGCTCAGAGACTTCTTTCGCCCTCCCTGGCTCAAGCATTTCTACTATGACCTGCGGGGCTCCCTTAACAACCAGCATCTCCATCCCATCAACCTCGATCAAGCACTCTGTTCTCTTGGTCGAAGGATCAAACGGGACAAACTTTTTTACAGTGAATTTGTCAGTGCTAGCGCCTATCTTCTTCCCGTAGTCTATAATGGCCAAATCTATTGAATCCAAGCTTGATTCATTGCTAGCTACCATTGCATAGGAAATGAGCTCTTGAACAGAAATCCCGAAAGGCATGGGGTTTGATACAGTCAGTTTGTTCTGGGTCAATGTTCCAGTTTTGTCAAAACAAATTGAATCCATTGTTGCTGCATCTTCCACTGCGCTAAGTTTTGTCACAAGAGCACCCTTTTTTGAAAGGTCTATTGCCCCATATGTGGTGGCAACAGTGAAAGTTGCCGGTAGGGCAACCGGAATAGACGCAATTAGAACTACTAGTGAAAACGGGATCACCTCGGTCAATGAAACTTTGAAGACAATGGAAAAACCGACGAGTGAGATGACAAGGGCTACGTCAACAATTGCGAGGTATTTCACGATCCCTAGAACGAGTTTCTCCAGATGCGATTCTGATTTTGCCTTCTTCACCAATTCTGCTGTCTGCCCATAAAGAGTATTGGCCCCAGTTGAAAGAACAACGCAATTTGCCTCCCCCCTTTCTAATGTGGAACCCGAATAGATAACTTCATTTGCAATCCTCCTAACTGGGATCGATTCCCCTGTTAGCTGTGATTGGTCGACCGACACTTCTCCTGTTACAATCTTGAGATCAGCAGGAACGACGTCTCCCATCCTAACGTATACTATGTCTCCAGGAACTAGTTGAGCTGCTGGTGACTGTTTCCATTTCCCGTTCCTCAGAACCCTTGAATTTACGTTCAGCTTCTGACTCAATAATTCCACAGCATTATCTGCCTTTGATTCCTGAAAGAAGCCTATAAAACTGTTGAACAATAGGAGAGTTACTATGATGTAGGTATCGATAGCTTTGCCTATAAGAAATGTAATGACTGCAGTGATTTCCAGCATCCACGGTACGGGAGCCCAGAATTTTTTCAAGAACTTCAATAAGGGATTTTCTTTTTCGTCCCGAACTGTATTTGGTCCAAATTTCTTCAGTCTTTCCTCTGCTTCATCTTCTGTAAGACCTTCAGAAGTTGTAGAAAGTGATTTGAAAGTCTCCTCAATGCTCACTTTGTCATATTTGTTGTTTTCTGTCAAGTCCAAATATCTTCAGCGTATTTTATCTAATATATGTTACCAGTAAGTGTCTGAATACGTAAGAAAATAGGCCCTCTTTAAATGATAATTTGTGCAGGAAAGAGTAACGGAAATGTGTCTATCCTCTTTCTCTAACTTCCTATTTCTTCTTTTTTTGTTCTTTTTTAGGGTACCTGCCTTCCAGTGTCTTAGAATTACTACGATTTGAGTGTTCAGCTCTGTTTCTGGTTGGTGTTTTTGTCCTTCTTTTTGCCTTCATTTTTAACTCTAGGTTTATTATACAGGTCTGAGCTTAATTAACATTTGCCTATTCCGATGATTTCTGACGAGGAGGGTGAAATGAAGGAGGGTTCAAAAACATGCGGGTGGAGCTACGATCCCTACGGGCGCAAGGGGATTTGAACCCCTGACCTATGGCTTAGGAGGCCATTGCCCTATCCAAACTAGGCCATGCGCCCATTCAACTGGAAATGCTTAACA
>JAJYRY010000006.1 GCA_021793855.1 Thermoplasmata archaeon | reverse complement strand
TCTGCATGTCTGTGATTTTCTTCCTCTGTTCTTCTTCTAATTCCTTGACTATCTCGTTAAATGGCTTTGCGAGCCTATATCCGTGAACGGGTCTACCTTTTCCTTCTTTCTTAATGTCCCTCTTCATTATCCAGCCGTGTTCCTTCAGTATTCTCATAGCAATAGATACTTCCGGCTGTCTTAGGTTTGCGTTCTTCTCGATCTCTACCGAGGTTGTTTCCTGTCTCCCCTTCATATAGACAAGAGCCTTTGAAACGTTTCTAGGCACACCCATCTGGATCAGTAGTCCAGCTAGCTTCTCGTCCTCAGCGGTAAATCCGTCCATCATACGAGTCATTATAAAAATTCCATATTTATATTTTATCAAATTTATTAAGTTTATTTTTTAACAATTTATCTATTTTTGTTTGTGGATACCTGCACGCCAGACTCGTGCTAGAACTCAAACTTGACAAATTGCATCTAATACATAGGTCATTTACCTAGTAATATAATAATAGCTATTGATAAAACCTCTTCACCATTGGATAAAGACTTATTCACAAAAACGTTTTAGTATGACTAAGATTAGCTAGGAAATACAGTGATTTGAATGAGTGCAGAAGGAGACGAATTTTTAGAAGATATTGCGGGCGAAGTTCCGGCAGAGACTCTGGTCAGGTTTAACAACGATGAGCTTAGGGCACGCGTATTCATTGACAAATACGCAATAAAAGACAATGATGGTGTACTCCTAGAAAAGGTCCCGGAAGAAATGTGGAGGAGGGTCGCCAGAGAGATCTCTTCTGTAGAAAGCGAGTCCCTGAAGGCAGAATGGGAAAACAAATTCTATTGGTTATTGGAAAACTTCAGGATGGTTCCTGGAGGAAGAATTTTGTTTGGCGCTGGACAGGAGAAGTTTAAGAGAAGAGTCACGCTGAACAACTGCTATGTTATTCCTATAAGGGACGATTCCCTGGAATCAATATTCGAGTGGACAAAGGAAGCAGCAAGAACCTACTCTCTAGGCGGAGGGGTGGGCACTGATATCAGCATTCTGAGGCCAAGGGGAGCTCCTGTGAATAACGCAGCTCTGAAATCTACAGGAAGTGTGTCTTTCATGAATATAATGTCTGAAACCACTGGAACGATAGGTCAGTCTGGAAGACGTGGCGCCCTGATGATCACAATAAGAGTCGATCATCCAGATATACTCGACTTCATAAGAATAAAGAGGGACTTGAACCGCGTTCGTTATGCAAACATTTCTGTAAAAATCACCGACGAATTCATGAAGAGGGTGGAAGACGACGACGATTTCGTACTTAGTTATGAAAGCAGCAAGGTAAAGAGAATTGAAAAAGTTGTTCGGGCAAGAGAGTTGTGGAACGAACTTATAGAATCAGCAAGAAACTGGGCAGAACCCGGGCTCATTTTCTGGGACACAATGAAGAAGGAGAGCACGTCTGAATACAACGGGATGGAAATACTCACCACGAATCCTTGTTCGGAGATACCTCTGGAAGCCTACGGAGCCTGCAATCTGGGGAACGTAAACCTTGCGGTGTTCGTAAAGAACCCATTTGAAAACGCAGAGGTCGATTGGGACGGTCTTGAAAAAGCTGTAAGGTACACAGTTCGCTTCTTGGACGATGTGGTTGATTATAACATGTTCAAGCATCCCCTGAAGCCACAAACGGATGAAGCCGGGAAGAGTAGGAGAATAGGTGTTGGTTTTACGGGCCTAGGAGATATGCTCATAAAGCTGAAGATCAAGTACGATACTTCAGAATCCATAAGGTTTGTGGATTCCATGTTTGAGAAAATAATGAAGATGATATACGATGAGAGCACTTCTATCGCGGCAGAAAAAGGTACATTCCCTGCGTTCGACCTTGAAAAGCATTTGAAGTCTCCATTCATTTCAAGACTTGGTCCAGAACTCATAGAAAAGATAAAGAAAAACGGGTTGCGAAACGTTGCACTCATTACAGTTCCACCAGTGGGGAGCGGATCTGCCCTTGCAGGGACTTCAAGCGGGATAGAACCTGTTTTTGCTTTCTCTTATACCAGAAGAAGTGAATCACTCTCAAAGCAGACGTTCAAGGTCTACCATCCGTTGGTAAGGGAATACATGGAACTTTATGGGGTGAAGGAGGAAAAGGACCTTCCGGAATATTTTGTGGAGGCTCATAAGATAGATCCGATGTTCAGAATAAAATTACAGGCAACAATTCAAAAATATGTAGACCACTCCATTTCATCCACGGTGAACCTTGATTCCTCTGTAACGACAGAAGAAGTAGGTAAGATTTACTTTGATGCGTGGAAGGCTGGTTGCAAGGGAGTGACGGTATACAGGGAAGGATCAAGAGAGGGCATTTTGCTTACAAAGGAGGCAGCAAGGAAGAAGGAGAACAGAGAATTTGAGCGATCAACAATACTCACGGGGAGGACGATTGTCTTTCCGTTACTGGAAACAGGAAAATTATACACAACCATAAATTTTGATGAATCAGGTCGGCCGGTTGAGATATTCGTGAACGTCGGCAAGTCCGGATCGGAAGAAAAGGCATACTCTGAGGCAATAGGGAGATTGCTATCCCTATACCTGCAGCAGGGAGGCGACATTGCAAAGGTAGTCAGAGCACTCACGGGCATAAAAGGAAAGACAACCACATTTGTGGGTGGAGCCAAGATTACTTCAGTACCAGATGGTGTAGCCAAGGCAATTGAAATTGCAATGAAGGGAGAGCCCCCGCAATCCACACTGGCCGGCGACTTTCTTGTGACAGCATTAAAGACAGAGGAGAAGAAGGAAAAGTCTTTTTCAACCTGTCCAAGATGTAACAACGACACTCTTGCTATGGAAAATGGCTGTCTCACATGTAAAACGTGTGGGTACTCTAAGTGCGAATAGCACCTGGTCAACGGTATATTTTTTTTATTTTTCTTCTCTAATAATGCAGTTTTACGGCCAGGCTTCATCCCTCTGTGCTATAGTCTCTCACAAACCGGTTTGCGTGAAGATGAAAAGTCATTCACAATGGGAGGATGAGGAATTGCCAACACTTAGAAGTATGACGAACATCTTGTGAGGGTCCCTATTGGAAAAGGAAGACAAGGAGGCATGAAAGCAAAATTGCACCAACAAAGTCTCAGAGGGAAAAGTTTGCTCAAAATCTATTATAATGAGTTAAATTTGGTAAGTGATGAGAGGAATAGAAGAGGGCAGTACGTTAAGCAAATCACTCCTCAATGCGGTTATTTCTGTAGTGATAGCTATATCAGCCGTCATACTGCTCATACTTCTTTCTTTCACCCTCTTCCTGTTGGTAGATAGCTCGGTTTTCACAAATCTACCAGTGAGACCGTATTCATTTTATCTAGTTACCGCAATATCGGCTTCTGTGGTCCTGCTGTTCGTTTCACTGATCTTCCTGTTCAGGAACATAAGGACAATTTCCATTTTATCTAGGGCTGAAAGCAGCGTTAAAGACTTAAATGCTGAGAGGAGGGATATACCCATTGACGAGAACGTCATTAAATATCTAGACGAGGGAGAACGGGAGATATACTCAATTCTGGTGGATGCAGGAGGTACATTGCTTCAAAGGGATATTACCAGTGTAAAGGGTTATTCCAAGGCTACAATAACGAGAATCCTGACCAGGCTGGAGGCAAAAGGGTTAGTCGAGAGAATCAGACACGGAACCACAAATCAGATAGTGCTGAAAAGAGTTTCGAAACAAGTTTCACAGAAATGAAATACATTTCACGATGCATTTAAGAGCTCTTTCAGTCTTAAAGTATATCAGGTGAAAAATTGAGAAATCACATGTTTAGGTTTTTCTGGCTGTTCATAGGTGTAATAGCAGCTGTGGTGGTTATATCCGTAATACTGAATGCCATATTTGTTCCCAGATATCCAGCCGGAACATACCCCTATTACGGCATGATGGGGTTTGGTTGGGGCTATGGTCCTTTCTGGGGGTTCGGAGCGCTCATGATGTTGGTTCCCCTGGTTCTCCTGATACTATTCGTACTGTGGATAGTAGGCATAGCAAGGAATCACGATGGACCAAGATATTTCGATTTGGAAAAAGGCGATGCAATGGAGATACTAAATCGGAGATATGCAAGCGGTTCCATAACACAGGAGGAATACAACAGGATAAAGGAACAGATAACCAAAAAATAATTCCCTTAAATTTTCTACTCTTTAATTCATAAAATTTTTATAATTCCCCACAAGCAGAATGCGATCGCTTTATATACGAACAAGTTCTGTCGAAAGAGCATTAGCCACACGTCTCCGGCGATAGTGCCGATGATGGTTCTGAAATTAAGAACACATCAAGACGCAACGGCTGTGCGACAGTGGTAAGTATGGCAACGCCAAATCATTCAAGACACGGGTCTATGGGATACTATCCCAGAAAAAGGGCAAAATCAGAGATACCGCACATTAGGTCATGGCCCCAGATAAATGAGGGTCCAAAACTTCAGGGATTCGTCGGGTTCAAGGCTGGAATGACCCATGCGCTGTTCGTAGATTACAGGAAGAGCAGCACAACTGCGGGATCTGAAGTGGCATCGTCCGTAACTGTGATTGAGGTCCCACCCCTTAAGGTGGTAGGAATCAGGCTGTACGGCAGAGATGCATATGGGGAGCATACGATAGCGGAGACTTACGATAACGGGTCCATAAACGAACTGAAGAAGGTGCTTCCAATTTCCAAGGATTACAAGCCGAAAGAAATCGACGGGTCCGATGCGGTCGATGTGAACGTTCTTGTCCTTATACAGAACGACAAGGTGAAGGCTATTTCAAAGAAGGTCCCCGACATCACTGAAATAAGGGTGGGGGGAGGCTCTGTAAAGGAAAGGATAGATTATGCGAAGTCAATCCTTGGGAAAGAGGTAAGCTTCGATTCATTTTCAAAGTCAGGCAAATTCGTGGATATAATTGCAGTGACGAAAGGAAAGGGATTTCAGGGGCACGTCAAGAGATGGGGGGTAAAGCTTCTTCCTTACAAGAACAGGAAACACAGGAGGATGATAGGCACCCTTGGGCCGTGGCATCCAGACTGGGTGAGGAACACGGTTCCACAGGCGGGACAAATGGGTTACCATCAGAGGACTGAGTTCAACAAGAGGGTACTATATTACGGAAAACCGGAAGAGAAGGCGATAACACCTAAGGGAGGGTTCCTCAACTATGGTGAAGTGGTGAACAGCTACATCCTAGTTCACGGAACAGTTCCAGGATCTACCAAGAGAATAGTAAAACTCAGGGACCCTGCAAGACAGACTGTCCCAGATGTGGAGAAGGTAGGAATGACTTATGTATCAGTTGAAAGCAAGCAGGGGGTGTGAGATGACAAATCTATTTTCACTTGATGGAAAAGTTATGAAGAGCGTTGATCTTCCTGATGCATTCAAATTTCCGGTAAGAAAGGACCTGATAATCAGGTTCACGAATGCATACCAGTCCAACGGAAGAACACCGTACGGAAGTTACTGGTTCGCAGGAAACAGAAGGGTAGGGCATAACATGGGACCAAACCACGGAATATCCAGGTACCCAAGGGTTGCTGGAAGTTCAAGGGGAGTTCTCCTAAGCAACGCGAGAGGGGGAAGGTCTGCCCATCATCCAACTACTGCAAGGGACTGGGATCTCAAGGTCAACAAGAAGGAAAGGGTGCAGGCAAAGCTTGCTGCTTTATCAGGCACAGTCTCCCCTGATCTTGTCAGGAAAAGGGGTCATAAATTCACGATAGATAGTCTTCCAGTCATTCTGGAGGACAGGTTCGAGCAGATAGAGAAAACAAAGGAAGCAACCGATGTTTTGGTTAAGGTGGGTGTGTTCGAGGACATAATAAGGTCAAAGGAAGGGACAAAGATCAGAGCAGGAAGGGGAAAGAGCAGGGGAAGAAAGTATGTCACCCCAAAGAGCATCCTTTTCCTAGTAAGGGACAAATCCCATATCTCAAAGGCCCTCAAGAACCTCCCCGGGGTGGACATTGTCAGGCCCCACGAACTGAATGCGTACGTTCTGGCTCCAGGTGGACATCCTGGAAGGCTGCTCGTAATGACTGAAGGTGCGCTGAACGAACTGAGGGGGTGGAAGGCATGAGGAGTCCATATGACATACTTCTGAAACCGTTCGTGACTGAAAAGTCAATGCTGCAGATAGAGAGGGAGAACAAGATATGGTTCATAGTCTATGAGAGGGCCACAAGGACGCAGATAAAGAATGCAGTAGAAGAGATATCGGGGATGAAAGTAAGCAACATAAACATACTGAGGGACAAGGAAGGGAAGAAGGCGATAGTGAAGATATCTAAAGATTTCTCGGCTGAGGAGCTTGCTACAAAGCTGGGGATCTTCTGAGGTGAAAATATGGGAAAGCGAATAGTAGTTCAAAGAAGAGGAAAGGGTGGGCTCACTTACAGGAGTCCAAGTCACAGGCACTACGGCCAGATAAAGTATCCCAAGGATACTAACTGGGAGGGGCGGGTAGAGAAGCTACTGAGGGATCCAGGACATTATGCTCCAGTAGCAGTTGTCAAGATGAGTGACGAAAGCAACAGGCACTTCATAGCACACAACGGCATGTTTGCGGGACAGAAGATTAGAGGAGGCGGGGGCGTCCCGTCTAACGTCGGGAATACCCTTCCGCTAGGGCTCATTCCGGATGGTTCCGTAGTTTACAACGTCGAGATCAAACCCGGGTCAGGCGGTAACATAGCAAGAACACCCGGCTCATTCTGCACCGTGGTTGCTCACGGAGAGAACGTGACGCTAAAACTTCCTTCCGGCAAGATGAGGGACATAAAGCCATCATGCCTTGCGACGATCGGCGTTACCGGAGGCGGAGGAAGAAATTCAAAACCTTTCCTTAAGGCAGGAAAGAAGATTCACGCTTATCAGAGTAGGGCTAAACGCCCATACACTGTCAGGGGGGTTGCAATGAATGCTGCCAACCATCCGCATGGTGGTGGAAATCACCAGCACGTAGGAAGACCGTCAACAGTTGGTAGAAACACTCCACCAGGAAGAAAGGTGGGAAGACTGTCCCCAAGGAAGAAGGTGAAGACAAATGCCTGAAGATAAGAGGTTGAGATCACAGAAGGCGATCAAGAGGTCCAAGAGGAAGGCAACGAAGGCAATATCGGAGAGAGGGAAAGAGATCCTCTACAGGGGAAAGACGCTAGACCAGCTGCTTGCTATGGAGCCAGCTGAATTCCTGAAGATGATACCTGCGAGAGCAAGGAGATCACTCAAGAGGGGATACAATGTGGAACAGCAGAAGCTTCACGACAGGCTCCTTGAGGAGGACTCTGTAAAGACAAGGGTCAGGGACCTCATCATTCTCCCCCAGTATGTGGGAAAAACTGTTTCAGTTTACAACGGGCATCTGTACCAGACTTTTTCCATAAAGGAAGAGATGATCGGCCACTACCTCGGGGAATATTCACAGACCAGGAAGGAAGTTAAACATTCCGGCCCGGGTGTAGGTGCAACCAGAGGATCGAAGTTCCTCCCGCTCAAGTGAGGTCATAAAATGAAATATGTGCTTGAAACAGATAAAAAGAAAAGTGCAAGGGCCACATCAGTGAACACTCCGATCTCCCCCAGGGATGCCCTCGAGATTGTGAGGACAGTCAAGGGGATGAAACTGGATAGCGCAAAGGACTACCTGGAAAGGGTCATAGAGAAAAAGAGTGCAGTACCCTACAGGAAGTTCCTGGATTCCGTATCGCACAAGAAGGGAATCGGACCTGGAAGATATCCGGTAAGAGCTGCGAAGTACGTCCTCGAGACTCTGACGAACGCAGAGAACAACGCAGAATTCAAACAGCTTGATTCAGACAAGCTAATAATAAAGAGCGCGGTCGCACAGCCTGCACCGCCTATCAAATACTATACATACAAGGCGTTCGGTTCAAGTGGTAAGTTCTACAGGGAGAGGGTGCACATCCAGATTGTTCTGGAGGAATTGGGTGAATCAGAATGAAGGAATTAAAATTTCTAAAGGAAAATATCAGGAGACAACTGATCAAGGAGTATCTCGTGCAGGAGATAGGGGACGCAGGATTCGGCGGAGTGGACATCCAGAGGACACCCCAGAATACAATAGTCATGCTCAGGGTAGAGCGCCCCGGGCTTGTAATAGGCAGGAGAGGTTCAAAGATCAAGAACATGGAACTGACGCTCGAGAAGAGGTTCAATCTTACTAGCCCGCTGATAAGAGTTGAGGGAACGGAGGAACCGGGCCTAAATGCTCAGATAATGGCCCAGAAGCTTGCGAGGTCAATAGAGAAGGGATGGCATTTCAGGCGGGCAGGCCACAGCACCTTGAAGAGGATTATGGACTCGGGGGCAAGGGGAGGGCAGATCAGGATGGGTGGAAAGTTGACAGGGGAGAGGGCGAGGAGTGTTAAATACACCTCAGGCAAGGTCATATCTTCCGGCTATCCTTCAGAGTCTATTGAAAAGGGGTTCGCAGTCGCAATGACAAAGCCGGGAATAATCGGCATCTCAGTCAAGATACTGAGGAAGAACGTAAAGCTGCCTGATGACATACAGATAAAAAAGGTTGATTTCGGGGAGGTGAAGAGCGATGGAGGAAATGAAAGCAAAAACGATACGCAAAATGAATAAGGAGGAGATAGAGAAAAAATACGCTGACCTCCGGGAAGAACTGATGAGGGAGAGAGGCATTTCAGCGATGGGTGGAGCGCCTCCCAGTCCTGGAAAGATCGAATCCCTCAGGAGACAAATTGCGAGGATGGAAACTGTAATGAGGGAGTCAGGGAAATGAAGGACGACAAGATTTTCAGGGATTTGACGCCGCTGGATGAGATTGCGAGGGAATCACAGGTAATCACGATTGAGACAGACAAGAGAAGGTACGGGAAATGGGTCACCATAGTATCAGGGTTTGACCCCCACTCAGAGGATATAAAGGAGCTTGCAAAGACTCTGAAGAAGAAAACTGCAACCGGCGGAACTGTAAAGGGGGAGAAGATAGAATTGCAGGGGGACCAGAGGGACAGGGTCAAAAGGGTCCTAGAGGACATGGGATTCAAGGTGGAGATCTCAGAATGAACCCTTATCTTACAGATGTAATAGGAACGAGTGTAAAGATAATCAAGCACTCTGATTCAACTATCGTTGGACTGGAGGGCAGGGTGGTGGACGAGAGGAAGAATATCCTGACAATTGAGACGACAAGGGGGGAGAGGATCGTCCCAAAGACGAGTGGAATACTGCTAATTGGGAATCAGGAAGTCATACTTGAAAGAATGAGGCTAAGGCCTGAAGACAAAATGAAGAAAACAAGGAGGAAAGGAAGACGATGAGGAACATAGGCATAGAAGTCAACGAACCAAAGGAAGAATGCACAGATTCTAAGTGCCCATTTCACGGAGAGCTTGGAGTGAAGTCACCAGTGATAGAGGGGAAGATCACCTCAATTTCAATGAAAGGCACGGTAACTGTCAGCAGGGAGTACTTCAAGAAGAACGAGAAGTATGAGAGATATGAGAAAAGAAGGAAGAAGTATCATGCACACCTCCCTGGGTGCATCCACGTGAAACTCGGCGATACGGTCAAGATCGCTTATGCCAGGCCCCTGGCGAAGTCGGTTTCTTTCGTCGTGATAGAGAGGGAGGGAGAAGAATGAAGGGATTGGCAGGAACGCAGATAAGAGGACTTCCGTTAGGTGCGAGGCTTGAATGCGCTGACAACTCAGGTGCAAAAATAATTTCGCTAATAAATGTGAAGGCCTACCACAACACCAAGAGCAGGATTCCTGCAGCATCAGTAGGCGACATGATAATTGCATCCGTGAAGAAGGGATCGCCTGAGATGAGGAGGAAGGTAGTCTACGCTGTTGTGATAAGGCAAAGAAAGACGTTCAGGAGACAGGATGGGTTGATGGTCGAGTTTGAGGACAATGCAGCTGTACTGGTACAGGACAACGGGGAGACAAGGGGGACAGAAATCAAGGGACCTGTGGCAAAGGAGGCCGCAGAGCGATGGCCAAGGGTAGCAGCCCTAGCCAGCTCGATCGTGTGAGGTGATAAGATGAAGAACATGAACGTTCATCTATCGAAGGACTTGATCTCCAAGTACGGCATCAAGAACTTCCCCGTAAGAAAGGGGGATATGGTCAGGATCGTCAGGGGGGACGCAGAGAAGGACGAGAAACTGAATATAGTCGGAAAGGAAGGCAAGGTAATCAAGATAATGACAGACAAGGGGAAGGTAGTAGTGGAGAATATCAACATTGCGAAGTCAGACGGGAAGATGAAACCTAGGAAGCTTGATCCGTCTGCACTTGTGCTAACAAAAATAGTTCTGGAGGACAAGAAGAGGAAGGAAAGGCTCACGAAACTCGCATCGCTCAGGAACAAGGTTGTAGAGGAGGAACCAGAACCTGAACCTGAGCAGGCTGTGAAGGAAGCTGCTGAGGAGAAGAAGGAAGAGAAGGTACCGGAAATCACAGATGGTGGTAAACAAGCAGAGGAAGGGGAGGAAGATAAAGATGAGTAAGCACGTTAAGAGGCTGGCATCTCCTGTTACATGGAAACAGCCGAGGAAGAAATTTGCCTGGTCGGTTAGATCGAGGGCGGGACCGCATGCACTGAAGGAAAGCGTGCCGTTAATGGTAGTGATTAGGGACGTACTGAAGTTCGCAGATACATCCAAGGAAGCCAGGAACATAATAACAAGGGGGAAGGTGGAAGTAGACGGAAGAATCGTAAAAGATTATCAGAGGCCAGTAGGGTTCATGGACGTACTAACTGTAAAGGAATCCGGAGTCGCGAAGAGAGTGCTAATGGACAAGAGAGGAATGCTCGTCCTGGCTGACCTCAATCCACAGGACGCAAACTGGAAGCTGGTGAAGGTCACTGGGAAGTCCATAACCAAGGGAGGGAAAATCCAGATATCGACTCATGATGGTAGGATCATCCTTTCAGAGGAGAAAGGGGTGAAGAGGGGAGACACGCTGAAGATCAGCATCCCGGAGCAGAAGGTGCTGGAGGTTTACCCCATGGCGAAGGAAACGTCCGTCTACGTTACTGGGGGAGCACACAGGGGCACGATAACGACGATAAAGGAAATCAATGTTTCAAGGAGTTATCAGGAAAATACAGTTGAGAGCAACGACAATTTCACGACTACGATGTCCAACGTGTTTGTGCTTGGAAAATCAAAGGGCGAAATAGCCATACCTGGAGGTGCTTAAAATGGTTGACATGAGGGATGTAGTCATAGACAAGGTCACTATCAACATAGGTGTCGGTGAATCTGGGGAGAAACTGGAGAAGGCAAAGAGTGTCATAAAGCTCCTTACCTCCGGAAACCCCACCATAACTAAGGCAAGAAGGACGAGCAGGGAGTTCGGGATAAGGCAGGATCAGCCGATAGGGGTGAAGGTAACGCTAAAGGGGGAAGAGATGGACAGGTTCCTGAAAGCAGCACTCTGGGTAAAGAACAACAAGTGCCTCAGCTACTCATTCTCGGAACGGGGAAGCTACAGTTTTGGAATATCAGATTACACAGATTTCAAGGGGATGAAGTACAATCCAGAAATAGGTATCTTCGGAATGGATGTTGTTGTGACATTCAAGAGAAGGGGAGGGTACAGGATTGCCAAAAGATGGCTTTCCCCCAGAAAGGTGCCGGAGAAGATCAGGGTCAAAAGGGAAGAAATGATGAAATTCATGAAAGAGAACTACAACGTTGAAATACTGGAGGTGGGGTGATTGGCACAGACAAAACTTGCCCCGAAAAAGAAGTACGGCCGGAAGGATGGTTGCGAGAGGTGCGGGAGGAAAAGGGGGCTAGTGAGGAGATACAATTTGCACCTTTGCAGGCAGTGCTTCAGGGAAATCGCGCCCGAACTGGGGTTCGAGAAATATTCGTGAGGTGAAAAAATGGGAGATACTTTAAACGATGCACTAATCTCGATAAAGAACGCTTCAAAACTCGGAAGACAGGAACTGGATGTGCGAGCTTCCAACCTCGTTGGAAGGGTTCTAAGGGTTTTCCAGAAGTACGGTTATATTGAGGAGTACGAGTACGTTGAAAACGGGAAAGGCGGCGTTTTCAAGGTCAAGGTTGCAAAGACAGTCAACAACTGCGGAGTGATAAAGCCAAGATTCTCCATCAAGAGGGAGGAGATGGAGAGGTGGGAGTCAAGATACCTGCCTGCCCAGGATATCGGAATTCTTGTCATATCCACTACCTCAGGTGTAATGAGCAATGCAGAGGCCAAGAAGAAAGGTACAGGAGGAAGGGCACTTGCCTTCATCTATTGAGGTGATATGAATGGAAAAAGTTATAGAGATTCCAAAGGGAGTAAAAGTTAAACTGGAGGGCTTTGCATTCGAGGCCCAGGGTCCAAAGGGAAAGGTCAATAAAATATTCAAGAATGAATATGTCACGATGGAGCTCAAGGACAAGAATATCAGGATTTACACGAAGAGGGAGAAGAAAACCGACATTGCTGTTGTCGGGACATGGGCTAGCATTGTCAACAGTGCATTCATAGGGGTCACGAAAGGATTCATTTACACCATGAAGATAGTTTATGCACACTTCCCCGTCAAGGTGACAGTGAAGGGAAACCAGGTCCTGCTGGATAATTTCCTGGGGGAAAAGAGCCCCAGGAAGATCACGCTTGGGCCAGAAACAAAGGTGACGGTGAAGGGTGACCTTGTGACAGTGGAGGGAAGCGATCTTGAGGAAACAGGAAATGCAGCTGCAAGCATAGAAAGGATGAGCAAGATAAAGGGTTTCGATCCCAGGGTATTTCAGGATGGGATATACATCGTCAGGAAGGGTGATGTAGTTGAAGGCTGAGCTCGACAATGACGGAAAGAGGCTGCTGAAGATCAGGAACAAGATGAACAGGAAGAGGCCCGAGTTCCACAGGCAGGAATGGTTCAGGTATGTGAGGCTGGGGTCTTCCTGGAGGAAGCCAAGGGGGAAACATTCCAAGCTTAGGGAAAAGAAGGGGTATAGGCACGCGTTCGTTGAATCAGGTTACAGGGGACCTGCAAAGGTTAGATATTTCCACCCTACTGGTTTCAGGGAAATATACGTTTCCAGCTTAACAGACATAGATAGGATAAATCCTAAGACAGAGGCAGCAAGGATCAGCTCTACCATAGGCAGGAAGAAGAGGATCATGATACAAGAGAAGGCCAAGGCACTCGGGGTTAAAATCCTGAACGAGGTGAAATGATGGCAACATTAAGTCCACAGAAGAGGATGGCCGCTTCCATCATGAAATCAGGAAAGTCTAGGGTGTGGATGGACACAAAGAGCATCGAGGACATAGCTGAAGCAGTAACGAGGGATGATGTCAGGAAGCTCATAAAGAGGAACGTCATTCAGAAGAAGCCTGCAAAGGGGAATTCCAGGTCAAGATTCAAAGTGGCTAAGGCCCAGAGGAACAAGGGAAGGAGAAAGGGCCAGGGATCTAGGAAAGGTACAAAAAATGCAAGGGACCCAAGGAAGAGGAAGTGGGTAAGAAGCATCAGGTCAATGAGGAATGCGCTGAAGGAGATGCGCGAGTCCGGTAAGATAACAAGGAAGGACTATAGGATCTTCTACAAGAAGATAAAGGGCGGAGCGTTGAGGAGCAAGAACGCACTGTTGCTCCACATGCGCGAGGAAGGGGTCCTAAAGGGTGAGTGAATTGAAGTCAAGATACATAATGCCGCTAAAGAGAAGAAGGCTCAAGAAGACAGACTACAGGAAGAGATTGGGGCTCATCAAGGGAGGACTCCCAAGGGCCGTCATCAGGAAATCACTCATGAACATGAATGTTGATATCGCGGAGTATGCAGTAAACGGCGACAAGATAGTTGCTCATGGCTCCACTATCGAACTTAAGAAGTTCGGGTGGAAGAGCCCAACAGGCAACACGCCCGCATCATATCTAGCAGGATATCTAGTGGGCCTGAGAGCTAAGAAGAAGGGAATAAAGAAAGTGATAGTTGACATGGGAAGACAGAAGGTTGTAAGGGGAGGCAAGCTGATGGCCAGTGTTCAGGGACTTGTGGATTCCGGCCTGAAGGTACCGGTGGACAAGAAATTCCTGCCCAAGAAGGAGAGGCTGCACGGAAAGCATCTGAAGACTGTCGCTGAAAATTCTATTGATGAAGTCAAGAAAACAATGGAGGAATCACTGTGACAAAAGAAGAAATAGAGTGGATACCAAGGACCAGGCTTGGGAAGATGGTAAAGGAAGGGAAGATCAAATCGATATCTGAAGTGATAGGTACGCACATGCCCATAAGGGAATCGGGCATTGTAGATACCCTGGTGCCAAATCTTGAAGACGAGGTAATAGAGATAAAGATGGTCCAGAAGATGTCAGATTCCGGCAGGAAGGTAAAATTTGCAGCTACCGTTGTCATAGGCAACAAGGACGGTTACGTTGGGATGGGACATGGAAAGGCAAAGGAGACTGGGGATGCAATACAGAAGGCAATAGAGAATGCGAAGATAAACCTGATAGAGATCAAGAGAGGGTGCGGTTCCTGGGAATGCGGTTGCGGAAGGAGCCACACGCTACCGTTCGAGGTCATGGGGAAATCCGGCTCAGTAAGAGTATACTTGAAACCTGCTCCTCAGGGAGTGGGGCTCGCGATTGGTGACATTCCGAAGAAAGTACTTTCGATTGCTGGAATATCTGATACTTGGGGTTTCTCTGAAGGACACACAAAGAGTACAGTGAATTTTGCTTATGCAACCTTCAATGCACTGAAGGAGACATCCAAGTTCAAGATAAATGAGAAGTTGAACCTGAGTACACCCATTTACAAAGGAGGTGTGATGAATGTTAGCAGTGATAAAAGTCAGGGGAAGCAATAAAACAGACGTGCACATAAGGAGAGCTTTCCAGGAGCTAAGGCTGCTCAAGAATAATCATCTAGTCCTGGTGGACGAATCCCAGATTGGCCAGGTAAGGAAGGCAAAGGATTACGTTACATGGGGGGAAATAGATGAGGAGCATCTACTGAAGCTCCTCCAGGAAAGAGGCAGGATGACCGGGAACAAACCGCTAGACGATACTGTTTTAAACGAGCTTGGTTTCGGGAGCCTGAAAGAAGTGGCGTCGAAGCTTCTGGATGGTAGTCTTAAGATCAGGGACATAGAGAATATGAAGCCCGTGTTCCGGATGAACCCTCCAAGGAAAGGATACCATTCAACGAAAAGGACTGTGAAGACGAAGGGCGCTCTGGGATACAGGGGAAAGGATATAAACAAACTAATAGACGCCATGCTGGAAGGTGGTAAGAGTGGTCAAGGAGAAAACTAAGAAATACAGAGGGTCCTCATACGGTAGAGGGCACAAGGCCGGAAGGGGGAAGGGAAAGAGAGGAGGCAAGGGAATGGCCGGCCTCGGGAAGCACAGATGGATATGGATGGTCAAGTACATGCCTGATCACTACGGTGTCCACGGATTTACCAGGCACGCACAGAAATCAGTTATCAAGGCTATCAACATCGGGGACATTGACAGGACTTCCGAAAGACTGCTTGAGACAGGAATGGCTCATGTTGAAGATGATAAGATAAAGATCGACCTGGAGAAAATTGGATATGATGTCCTCCTAGGTGGGGGACAGATAGGCAGGCCGTTTAGCATAAAGGTAGGAAGGGCAACGGAGAGAGCTATAGAGAAGGTAAAGAGCGCAGGGGGAGAGGTAGAAACTAATGGTGGAGATAAAGAGGAATAGATTTGTTTCCATACCTCTGATTCTCGTATTCGCCCTTAACGTATACATTGACTACAGGTACGCTAAAGGCAATATTGCGTATACAGTCATCCTTTCGCTCTTCTTTTCACCACTATACTACCTCACATATCTCCTGCTGTCTTACCGTGGCGAGGGTTCAAAGCTGTACGGTTGGAAGAATCTCGTGGAGAGGCTTCCTGCAGTTAAGAGGCCGGGAAGACATGTCAGATTCAAGGAAAAGTTCCTCTGGACCGCTCTGGTGCTCATGATTTACTTCGTCCTGTCTAACATATTCATCTATGGATTGGACAAGGCCCAGATAATAGATGTCTTTGCATCCTTCAGGTCAATTTTTGCTGGGCAGGCAGGTTCCATTATGGACCTTGGGATCGGCCCTATAGTTACTGCAAGCATCATTATGCAGCTATTCGTAGGTGCAAAGATAATAAATATCGATCTTACGAAAAGCGAAGACAAGGCACTCTATCAAGGGGCCCAGAAACTGCTTGTTGTCGTGATGATATTCGTGGAAGCAGTTCCACAGGTATTTGGATACCTACCGCCGGACCCTGCATTCATCTCCGCATTAAACGGTGCAGTACCTGGATACGGGCTGATTCTGGCTAGACTTTTTATCGTATTGCAGATATTCTTCGGGTCCTACCTCCTATTCTTCATGGATGAACTGATTTCAAAGTGGGGAATCGGCTCAGGTGTATCATTATTCATAGCTGCAGGTGTCTCGCAGGCCCTCGTTCTGGGCACCTTGAACTGGGTGCCAATCACATCTGGCCAGGCTCTCTCGGTCCTCAACCCCCCGACGGGTGCGCTTCCAAAGACGTTCTACCTTTTCGGCCACTTTAGCTCCATACAGCTTTTCTCCGGTGGGCTCGAGAGAATAATATTCTCCCCTCCAAATCCGCTGATTGCCCTGCTTGGAACGATTTTCATATTCTTCCTTGTCGTTTGGGCACAGAACGTCAAAGTAGAACTGCCGCTCGCCCATGAAAGGGCGAGGGGTGCAAGAGGCAGGTATCCGATACAACTGATGTACGCTTCGAATATACCAGTCATACTTGCTTCAGCAGTTCTAGCGAATCTATCCATGTGGAGTCTTATCTTCTGGACGAATCCGACGCTGGCCCACGTGCCCATCCTCGGTCACGATTTCCTATTCGGTGCATATCCTACTTCGGCACTAGCAACGCAACTGAACATACAGACCACTTCACCTATAGGAGGGCTTGCATGGTACCTTCAAAACCCGAACGGTATAGCAAACTGGCTCTTCCCTATGCTGCAACCATCTGTTTACCAGGCACAGCTCTTGGGTCATCCACCGTGGGAGATGGGGGTTCACGTTCTGGCTTACGTCACCTTCATGGTCGGCGCTTCCATAATGTTCGCAAAGTTCTGGATCGAGACGACGAACATGAATTCTGAGGGTGTTGCAAAGCAGATACAGAGCTCCGGAATGCAGATACCTGGTTTCAGGAGGGATCCGAGGGTGCTTAAGAGGGTCCTCGACAAGTACATCCCCGCCATAACTGTATTCAGCGGTGCTGCTGTTGGTTTCCTTGCTGCAGGCGCAGACATGATTGGAACTGTCGGAAATGCTTCCGGAACCGGAGTGTTGCTTACGGTGGGAATAGTCATACAGCTATACCAGGCAATGGGAAAAGAACAGCTCACTGAAATGTATCCGTTCATGAGAGACTTCTTTGGGGGGCTTTAGATGAAAGTGATAATAGGCGGTATACCTGGGGTTGGAAAGACAACTGTGCTTGATGAGCTTGTGAAGGAAGGATTCAGGGTGGAAAATTACGGGGACGCCATGCTCAAGGAGGCTATTTCCAGGGACTATGCGAAGAACAGGGACGAGCTGAGGAAGCTCCCTGTTGAAAAGCAGAAGGAAATACAGAAGGTGGCGGCAGACAAGCTTGCACAGATCAGCGATGTGATCATTGATACGCATTTTTCCATAAACACGAAGGGCGGATACCTTCCCGGTCTTCCAGTAAAGGTCCTGGAAGCTATCAACCCAGATCTCTTCGTATCAATAGAGGCAGATCCACTCGAAATTTTTGAGAGGAGGAAGAACGACCCTAGGAGAAACAGGGATAAGGATTCCCTGGAAAGAATAAGGGCTCATCTTGATGCAAACAGGAGTTATGGAATAACTTATTCTGCAATGACAGGCTCTCCATTCCTGGTAGTAATGAATGAAAACGGAAAAGTCAAGGAAGCTTCTGCAAAGATAATATCCGTCATAAGGCCAAACGACGGAGGCGAGCAATGAGTCAGGGTAGGACAACTCCACCGCAAACTCGGGAGCAGCAGCAGGCTATGTCCTCGGGAATGAGGACGCAGATGCTTTACTTCCTGATAATGATCCTTCTACTTTTCGTTTACACAATACCCTCACTGCGGACCCTTTTTGCGATTCCCATGACATACATCTTACAACCGTTCATCGGGTTCGGATTCAAGGATCCACTTTTCACTATTTTGATAGCAGCTCTTATAACTGGGTTTGTCAACACGATTGCAAGGCATTTCTTCACCGACTACTTTGCAATGGCGGAAATGCAGCACAAGAACAAGAAACTTCAGGAGCGTTACAGGGAGGCAATAAGAACAAAGGATAAGTCTGAAATGAACGCTGTCAGGGCAGAGCAGTCAAAGTCTATGCAGGATTCAATGAAGCTTACGCAGCAGCAGATGAAACCGACTTTCGTGACTCTTATACTGACAGTACTGATTTTTGCGTGGCTGATAGGTTTCATGTATCACGCGGAGACTTTGGGGACAACATTCATATCATACCCATTCTCTGCACAGACAGGGAATATGATGTACCTGTTCCACGGATTTTACGTATGGATAGGTCTTTATTCACTATTCTCATTGATCTTCACCTATCCTCTGCAGTACTCGCTCAAACTATGGTACATGAGGCGGAGTGTAAGGAATGAGGGTAACTATATCGGGCCCGCCGGGCAGCGGTAAGACAACGGTTGCAGAAATAGTGAGCAACAGGTTGTCTTACGAGCTCATAACAGGTGGCAAGATTTTCAGGGAGAAGGCGAGGGAGCTTAACATGTCACTTGCCGAGCTGGGTTCGGCAGCAGAAAAAGATGAAAAGTACGACAAGATGCTGGACGATTATCTTCTGGAAGTCATGAAAAGTAGGGATAACCTGGTTGTAGAATCAAGGCTTTCAGGGTGGCTCTGCCACATCAACAGGATAAATGCATTCAAGGTTTTTGTTGATGCGAAGGAGGAAGTCAGGCTGGAGAGGATAAGGAATTCCATTCATACCAGGGAGGCGGAGACTGGTGACAACATCCTTTTCCAAATGCGGGAAAGGCAAGAGAGCGAGTGGGAACGTTATAAGAAGTATTACGGGATAGACTACAGGGATACTTCAATATATGACCTTGTCGTCGACGCCAGCTACGAAGGTGCAGAAAGAGTTGCGGAGGTGATTATCGACGGCCTCAATCTTCGGAAAAGAACCATCTGAGAGAACAATAGAGGAAAGGATCAGTTACGGGTTCGTTGTAATTGACAAGCCAAGGGGTCCCACGTCTCACCAGGTCTCTGCATGGGTAAAGGAAATTCTTGGCATTTCAAAGGCTGGCCATGTCGGGACTCTGGACCCAAATGTCACGGGCGTACTTCCCGTCGGTCTCGAGAAGGCAACAAGACTTGCAGATTTTCTTCACGAACAGGGAAAGGAATATGTCACTCTCATGCTTCTTCACAAGATAGTGGAGAGGGAGAAGATTGAAGGAATTCTCAAGGAATTCACGGGAGAGATATTCCAGTTCCCACCGCTAAGGTCAGCAGTTGCAAGAAATCTCAGAAAGAGGACAGTGCATTCACTGGAATTGCTTGAGATGAAGGGGAGGCATGTTCTATTCAGGGCGGACGTTGAATCTGGGGTGTACATAAGGACATTGTGCAGGGATATTGGCGACGCGTTGCTCGTAGGTGCTAATATGGTGGAATTGAGGAGAACACGAAGTGGTCCGATAGATGAATCCTATCTTTCTACACTGCAGAAACTGAAGGATGCACATACGCTCTATAAGGAAGGGGATGATAAACTGCTTTCAGGGATGATAATAGACCCTGAACAAGTTACGAAGGACTACCCCAAGATCGTTATAAAGGAAAGTGCGATTGATGCAATGGCCCACGGAGCAACTGTTTTCAGAAAGGGGATCATAGAAGACATGGCAGAGGGGAATACGGTAAGGATCATGAGCCCAAAGGGTGAGTTGCTCGGAATGGGAATAAGAGATGGGGTAAACGTCAAGCCCACTGTAGTCCTGATAGACAGAAACGTTTATCCAAAAGGCTGGAAGAGCAGCTGAAATAATCAAAAAAAGATTTTAATCATCCCCTTATTGTAGAAGTGTGTACAGTTTCCTCGCTCCTATCCTAATTGCACTCACACTAGGTTACCTTGCGACGTTGATTGCAAGGCTCACAGGAACTGTATACATCCCTTATCTGATCCTGCTGGGAATCATAGTAGGTCCTGTGCTATATCTTATCAGGCCGGGAGAGGCAGAGGTCCTCTTCTACAATTACATTGGACCGATAGGTGCAGCATTCGTTATACTCGCAGAATCATCAAAGATTCCTAGATATCTGCTAAAAAGGATAGTGAAACCGCTATCCATGATGCTCACATTCGTTCTATTCGTCACGGGAATCACAACAGGGGTGGTTCTAGTATTCATGCTGCGCGCACCAGTTTGGGTTGGATTCATGGTAGGAGCAATCATTTCTTCAACTGATCCCGCATCTGTCATCACGTCCCTAAGGAAATCAAAGGTATCTGAAGTTCCCTCCACCCTTCTTGTAACTGAATCTGTCTTCAATGATCCATTCTCATTCCTTTTCCTCGTAACTGTAATCCTCATATTTTTCCCAAAAAATATTTCATACGTCCAGTCGTCCCCATTCGTTTTCAACAATGTTTTGCTATATGTTATCATCACTCAGGGTTCCTTTCCGTTGCTCATTGCAGGAGCACTCTTTGGGCTTCTCTATTTTCTCAGGATTAAATTGCCTAAGGATTTCAAGGAATACTACACTGCAATGTTCCTTCTGTTTGGGTTGTCAGCGTATTCCATAACTCTAGTCGTCGGCGGCTCTGGATATATGGCTGCAGCTATATTCGGCGTACTTGCCGGTAACTTCATGCCGAGGGACCCGGAATTCGAGAGCTATAAGCTGTTCATGGACAACATCTCTACTTTTGCAGCCATACTGATATTCGTTTTCCTTGGGGCTTCAATCAACCTGTCCATATTGATTCGTTTTATGATACCTGGTGTGCTAATTGCTCTCATACTGATATTCGTAATCAGGCCCTTGGCAGTGGTGCTCGCTGGTTCAATAGACTTGAGCATCAAGTACGAGGACCTCCTTTTTGTAGGCCTTGAGGGGACAAGAGGCGTTTTCCCGGCGATACTGGCTCCAACAGTCCTGATCATGGGAGACGCTGCAAACAACATTCTGCTTCAGTACTGGGGTCAGGCAATTGAGGCCATTGTTCTAGTGATAGTCTTCACATCCCTCACAATACAGCCTCTTCTAATGGGGAGGATATACAGAGCTCTTCACAAGGACGATGTCTGATCCGGCTGAGTGCAAAATGGATTTTCAGTCACTACTAGGAGATGCTAAATGTTTTCGAACTCCTCGCTCACGTCTATAATAACTTGCTCCATTAGCTTGTCAATATTTCTAGCGGAAAATTCCCTAAGGCCACCCATTTCGCTCTTGACTTTGGCTATGAACTTAGAATTTTCCGTGAATATATCGAAGTGAACAAGCAATTCTTCCATGAGCGCTAATATATATTCTGTATAAATTTTTTTAGTTGCTCTATGGGGCTGTAAATAAGCTACGGAATAAGTTGAATGTATCTTCATTCATATCATAAGAAATTAATATGATAATATTATTGAACAAAGTGCTCGCAGAAGGACTACTATATACAGGCTGGAGGAACGTGATTTCACTAGTTTTGGAACAAAGGGAGATGAAACGTTGACAGGCAAGGGGAGATCTATTCCGCTTCGTACAATCCTCTTTCCTGTATTCGTGTTGGTATCCATGATTTTGGGTGTAGAACTAAGCTTCAATGCAAGCAATTATTCTGCAGGGGTCTCAACTTATGGAATACCGATCGGCCTCTTCTTTATGATCTATCCTGCAATGACCAAGGTTCACGTGAAAGAGATAGGCAAGGGGATGAAGGACGTCAAGAAACTTGGCCTCATGGTTTTCCTGAATTATGCAATTGCACCGTTTCTGGTTGCAGGACTTGCCTACCTGTTCATCTTTGGAGTCTTTGAGCGGATGGGGTTGATCGGAACGCAAATAGGATCGCAGTTGCTTGTGGGAATCATACTTCTCGGCGTTGCACCCTGTATCGCAATGGTTATGGTATGGACAGATCTTGCCCGTGGAAATCTCGCATTGGGGGTATCGTTCGTAGCCTGGAACTCTATAATCCAGGTAGTTACCACTCCATTCCTCGTTTACCTGCTTGCAAGAACTGAACTCGTAATTGATCCGTTAGTTATCCTGAAAAGCGTGCTCCTTTACCTAGTCAGTCCTCTAGTGGCTGGAGTCTTTACCAGATTCCTCCTCGGCAAGAAGATGTACTTCACCAAATTGTTGAACCTGCTTGGTTCGGTGCAGATAATCGCCCTTTTATTCACGATAATAAGCATATTTTGGAGCGAGGGCTCAGGAATAGTTGACCATTTGTTCCTGGTATGGATGGTCGGCATCATAATGTTGTCCTTCTATTTCGTTCTCTTCCAACTTGGCTACCTTTCCTCCAGGAGGGCAAAGTTCGATTATCCAGATTCAACTGCAATCGGTTTCACTGTTTCCGCAAGGGATTTCGAGATAAGCATAGCCATTGCCATTGTTGCATTTTCAGCATACCCTTATGTAATACTTACCACTGCAATAGGTCCGCTGCTTGAAATCCCCTTAATGCTACTTCTAGTGTGGTTACAGTTATCTAGAAGGAAGAGTATATCATTGGCAAAGATTGGGGCAGGAGTTGATTTGAGTGAAAAATGAAGAGGTGAGGGCATGCACTGTGAGCAACGTCAAAAGAGTTGATGCAAGTAAGTATCAAAAATTGGCTGAAATCCTGGGTGGAGTAGCAAATAGTACAAGGATTGCCATCCTTCAAATCCTGACAGAATACCCAGAAGTTTGTACCTGCGATCTTGAATCGGCCCTCAGCATTCCACAACCAACGGTCACTGCTCACCTTCACAAAATGTATGAGAGAGGGCTACTAAAAAAGAGGGAGGAATGGAGATACACTTATTATTCCATCAATCCTGAGTACAGGAAAATGATAGATGCTATTCTGGGTAAATGAGCATTTCTCCTGCTTCTTGTAAATATTCTAAAATGAATGTTTAGTACTCATCCGAAATATCCCAGGTCTTCCTTCCTTTCCTCTTGAGGTGGACTTTCAATCATCCTGTTTGTAATGTCCTCGATTTCCTTAATTCTCTCATCCAGGCCTGACGTGTCGGTTCCAAGCTTCAGGTAGTCTACCAGAACCTTGGTAACCTGTTTCGCAGACTTGGGGTCGGTGAAATATCCTGACGTCTCTCCCATGAGACATATCCCAGGAAGGTCGAAAAGCTCCATTCCTATCCCCAGGAACAAACCTGCCCCTCCCACTATGCCTCCTCCTGGCTCATTCTTTGAGAATATTACTCCAAGTTTTTCTACAGCATCCCTGAATTCCCTTGAAGTATATGCTCCCAGGACTCTTGGTATTTCCATCAGTTTTCCGATCTGGTACCCGCCTAGAGTGATTATTTGCTTGACATCCAGTTTCTTTCCAAGCTCAAGTACCTTGTAGCATATTTCATACTGCCCCTGAGAAGTCAGTCCCTGGAAATCGCCGGTGAAGAATATCAGGTCACCCTCTTTCCTCTTTTTGTAGTACAGTTCGTTCCTTACCAGTCGTGCATATGCATCCTCGTTCATAAGTACCTGGGGTGGGAGGTGCTGAGAGAATACATCTGCAAGTTTCTTTGCCTTCAGGCTCTCTATCAGGAAGTCAGCAGTTATCTTGCCCACATTTCCTATCCCTGGCAACCCTACTATCAACACGGAATTCTTCAATTTTACATCTTCTTCCATTCTGACTATCACGCTTTCCATATTTTCACTCCTTTCCATATAACATTCTCATTCTGTACTTGCCGTACCTGTCCTGCGGGGAGAACCTTGGGGGTATAGTAGAAATTGTAGGTGAACCGCACTTGGGGCACTTGTATTCCATGGTGTATGTACCGCAAACTGTGCATTTGAAGATTAGGGTCTTCACTCTTTCACTGGTCCCTCTCCTACCCCACCGTGCTTCTTGAGGTAGGCTATTATTTCCTCGCCGCTCTTCTTCATATTCTCCTCTGCCATCTTCATGTCATCAGTCTGAGAAATTATCCTGTACTGTGGCGCCCCCAGATAAGTGATTGTTATCCCGTCCCTCTCTCCGACTTGAAGTGCCTTCTTTATGATGTCTATACCGTCTCCGGAGGTATGTTTCAGTTTTATCGTACCTCTTACCTCTGCCATCGGTGGCTTCAGGTTCTCTTTAGCGTATCCTAATATTATGGACGCCCATTCCTTGTTGTTTAAATCGGCCAGGAATTGTTCCGGTTCAGCAGCCGCGAAATCTAGCGCATCCGCAAGCGAACCGAACTTCTCCTCCAGCACTTCTGACACGTTCTTTTCTATTTTACCAGGGAACTGGTTTGAAAGATTCTCGAGAATCTTCTCAGCTCTCTGCTCATTCTTCCACTCTTTAAGCTTCTCCCTCCTTTGGTGATCATTGACCCTCCGGAGTGATATATCAAACCTGCCTCTCGAGGGATTTGCATCCAGTACCTTGCATACGATTCTCTTCCCTTCCCTCACGTAATCCCTGATGTACTTGATCCAACCTGAGGAAACCTCAGTAATATGGATGAAACCTTCCTTTCCCTTGTATTCGTCCAGGCTGCAGACCACGCCAAAATCCCTGACGTTCTTTACCGTACAAACGACGAGATCTCCAATCTCTGGGTCATTCTTCTTCATTTGAATTCTCCGACAATCTGTCCGTTTATCTCGAACTTGCCGCCTGTCGGTTTGGCAAGAACTGTATTGCATACGGGGCACTTTACTTCCGTAGATCCCCTTGCATAAGTAATCGTCTCCGTTCCGCAATCAGGGCACTTAACCTTTATGAACGACTTGTCCATTCCCTTTATCTTGGTTGTCATTTATGCCTCAGCCTCTGCTAGTTCAAACTTCTTTGCTCTCCAAGTCGGGGTATGGTAAGCCTTCTTGCATTCCAAGCATCTGTACCTGATGTTGATCCTCTTTGTGGGTTTCTCCCTGCCTTCGTAAACTGGCCTTGGGAAACCTCCATAACCAGATGTTGCCCGCCTGAAGCGTCTCTGTCCTTTCCTGAGCTCGCTCGCCTTCTTCTTTTTTACTCTCTCGATTTCCTGAAGAGTATGTTTCTTACAGTGAGGGCAATATCTCATAACCTTTCTAGGTAACTTCAATCTTATCACCGGTGTTGCAAAGGGAATTTGAAATGAATATATAAGAATTTGTCAATGAAAATTGA
>JAJYRY010000094.1 GCA_021793855.1 Thermoplasmata archaeon | reverse complement strand
GAAAATATGATAAATAGACACAGTATCGTGGTCTGAGAGCGGAGGTTGCCGAGCCTGGTCAAAGGCGACAGACTCAAGATCTGTTTCCGTAGGGGTTCGCCGGTTCGAATCCGGCCCTCCGCATTTACATTTGTAATCAAGGATAATAATATGGATTACAACTTCTTAAGGCATTTAAATAACGTCTGCCTTCAAAATGACCTGGACAAAATACCGTAATAAATTTTTCGAGTCTCCCAACTCCCCCATCCAATTTATGTAATTTTATAAAGCCTTTTGAGTCATTCTTTACTGTATACGTGACCATTAATCGGATATTCTATGACGTCTTTTACCTATGATTGTAATAATCAATTACAAATTTTAGATAATTGTCTGCATAATGTTCACCGTGAAACACTTTGGAAAGGGATCTGGGTAAAGCATCATTTATGGATTTTCCAGTTCGCAATGCCTTTGAGAAATCAACAGAGTTTAAATCGGATACTAAAGATACGATAACGGTAAATCTCAAAAGCTCAACTAAAGAGTTCTGTAGAGGACCGAGGAAAGAGCTGTGATCAGGTTCGTCCTCTCTGTTCTCGTCTCTTACCATTTTAGTGATGCACTCATTGATATCACCATCCCTAACTTCGTGGTGTGAATACTTATTCCTGAGGCAATAGCCTACGTCAAAAATCTTGTAAATGTATTTGTTGTCATCAAACAGAAACTTAACGAGATTTGAAAGACCTCTGAAAGTCTCTTCTTTGCTTTGATCCTTTCTTTCAGAGTAGAACTTCTCTAAAGCAACTACGGCATCGTTTATATTTTCTAGAATGCTATGATTACTGTCAACTATTTCATTGTACCTTTGATAGCCCCCACGAAGTCTCTGTTCGACGCCCTCGCCTGTATCCGCTTTTTCTATGAGCCTATGAAATACGTCTTTTTTGAAAACTAAGTTCAAAGAACTGCCTGTAGCTTTCCTATTCTCAGCTGTTTTTAGATTCCATTCAAAATATCTGTGGGATGGTCCGGAATTGGGCTTTTTAGGGATGAAATCGTCGTAAATTTTCTCTTCTCCCAGGAATACAGAATAACCCCAGAAAGACAGATCAGGGATAGTTTGTGACTGTATCAATCTCAAGAAACGCAAACAATTCTGTCTCTCATAATAGAGTCGTTGAAATGCTTTTTCAAAAGCGTCCAACTGGGAGTAGAAAGCTGGCATCCGGCCAAACAAGAGACTTTCTGTTTGATGGTGAAATCTAATCGGAATAGTTGAAGAGGCCCTCTCTGAATAAATATAGAGATATGTCGGAGACAAACTCGGTTTTGAAATGTTAGATGGGATCTCGTTATCGCCTTCAACTTCACCAGCCACAAAATCCTTTGGGAAGTCATTCAACTCTGGTCTTCTAATAACAGTTCTTGTTCCTTTATCCTCGTATCTCAATTCAAGATCAAGATTTGTCCGACTCTTAACGTCAAAAGTGTTTGGTTGAATATTAGTTGTGCCTGCATAAGCCCTTAATTTTACCTCATCATCCAGCAGTCTCCTTTTCCTTTATCTCCTCCACTGATGCAAACAGATCAAGTTTGTTCACGACCTCTGCAACTAATTCATCAGTTTTAATCTGGAAAACTACGGAATTCAAATCGGTTGCGTATTCTCCTATTAATTTGACTGCCGACGCAAAATTGACTTTTGATATCTGCTTATCAATTGTAAGTTTCAGCTGACGGGCCAAGAAATCAAAGGTCACCGACCTACTTTCAGTCCAATGCTCTGTTAATATAATAGCCCATATCTCACTTTCAGTAGCAATTCTGTCAAGGGTGTTGAAATTCTCTATGGTAGAATTTCTAATTTCATCCGGATAGATTAATATGATTACATTCTGCGTGTTCAGGCGCCTTCCATAGTCATATGCTTGGGCTACGGCACTAAGCCCAATAGAATCTTTTTAACCGACCTTTACCTCGATGACAAATTGCAGTGACCCATACTTGAAAATTATGTCGGGTTCCTTTCCTGAAACTATTGTGTTTCCGATTGCTTCATATCCATAATTTCTCAATAAGTTGATAATAGGGGTGTAAAGAGTTCTCTCTTCTACTTTTGGTAGTGCCATAAACTCTTGAACACAACATTTACATTTATTTTTTTCACTTGTTTTACTGCAAACTAGTTAAAGGTACATTTTCAAAGTGCAATCCTTCAGATTTAATCTTGTACTCAAGATAGTCTATCATAACTCCCGTTCGATTTTGATTTTCTCTGATTGCTTTGATTAGGTCAAATCTGTTCACATTTGATAGACTTGAGTATTTCTTCCCAATTATAATTGGTCTGATTGTTAAATCCTTATAACCACGATTCGGAAGGTAGTATTGCTTTAACCAGTCAATGTACCTGTTTATCTGCCTGACTGTTTCTTTTGTCGTCTCAACTGCTTTTAGTTCAATGGGGATTATTTTTAATTCTGAAAGGTTTTTTGTTGTTTCTATCAGAACATCAATCCGTTGCATGCCAACTCCACAGTAGACCTCATTCCCGATCCAGTCAACTCTGGAACCTTCGAGTACGGTTTTATCTAACGAATCGTTGGTTCCCTTCCCTATATTCTGGACGATATAGGCCTGTAAATGAGATTCGAAGGCTTTGTTCTCTTCATACTTGCGTTTAAGTCTTGGAAAAATATCAATGGGTACTTTTCTGCCAGAATATGAATTAGAAGCATTCATTGGAGCGATCCTTTCATTAGACAAGTCAAATGTGTAACCTGGCGCGACAACCCTCTTTCCGTCATTCTTAGCTTTAATCAGGTTTATTAGTCTATCAGCCTCATAAGGGTTTATCATAGTGTTACCCCTATTTCCCCTTAACTTTCTATATATTAGGCTCCATATCATTTCATTAGGTTTGTTAACACTTTCGATGCTGTCCAAGGCTTCCCATTCCGTTACCCCTGCTGGATAAACTTCTTTTGGTTCGATTATTGTTCTAAACGTTAAAGATTTGTCAAGTTCTCTTTTTAAATACTGATCCTCTCCATAGTTATCTAAAAATGACCAGTCATTAGCTGCTTGGAATACTCCGTAGAATTTTCCTTCCTGTATCCCATCTTGAGCGCTGCTTTGAAGATAGAAAATTATGTTATCCCCCTTTCTTATCCTCAAGCCATCTGCCATCATACTTGCCAGATTGTTCTCGGTCCCCCCTCTAAGACTAGAGGTCGAAGTTGCATTGAAGTCCACAAATGTCTCTTTGGCTCCGGTGCCGGCAAATTGGTATTCAAGATGTAACTTGAATGTATTAGTGTCTACAATGTAAACATGGGCAGTAGTCAAAAAGGTCACCTCTCAAACAAGAATATATACTCGTGTTTGAAGACGTAGAAGCCACCAAGCAACGCTCTGTATCTCCAGAGTTCCTGCTGACTCTGCTTCCCCTTTGTTGCCTCAAAGTTTTTTACAATAGTAGATTTGAGCTTGAAACCTGCTTTCATAACTTCGCTCATTGCGTAGAAACCGAGTGGTATCCACTCTCCTTTACTGTACTTATCTCCAATAACCATGGCTAAATATCTACCCTTATCTAGCACTTGATGCACTCCCTCAGCTATCTGCCTAATCCCAGTCAAGAATGCGTCTACAGTTGGCGCGTTTGACAAATCTTTGTCATTTCCGCTGAACTTAATAATATCCCAGTAGGGAGGGTGCATAACAACTAACTGAACAGAGTCGACATTGTGCTCTTGCAATAATTCTTTGTATGAGATTGTTGTGCTATCTGCATTAACCAGTTTAATTTTGCTGCCGGAGCTGTTGTTCTCTTTACTCAAATTCAGTCGAGTGGATTCTAACGCATCTTTTGATAAATCTATTCCAATACCATTTCTACCAAATCTTTGACATTCAATTAGTGTGGTTCCACTACCAACAAATGTATCCAGGACCCATTCATTCTTTTTGGTATATCTTCTTAGTAATTGCTGTGGAATCTGAGGAATGAAATTGCCCCAATAACCTGCATTGTGAGCTCCAGACCTGTCCCTTTTCTCCATTATCCATAGGCTATCGGTTATAATGTCTTTGTACTCTTTCCATCTGTTCATATCCAAATCATTAACTTTGCCAATCTTCTCTGTAGTTAGAGATTTTATCAGTCTGCCAATATAATATTTGCTTCTTTCCAAAGAATAGGCATCCAAAGCTTGTCTTAAGTTCTCAATAAGTGAATCTGAGTTCATTCCAAATCTTGAATAGTCATCTTCGACAACATTCTCTTGAATTCCTGAAACCTTCTTCACATTAGAAATGATTTTGGCGATCTCTTGCTTCATAGATTTTACATCAGATTTGGCCTCGGCCTCTCTTAAATTGTTTAAAAGACTTTCTTTATCTGCAACATCGACTTTCTCACTTACCAAGGCCTTATCAAAATCCAGCAAGTTTGTTCTCATTGTATTTGGCATAGACGAGAATCCGATTAAAATTTTGCATTTCATGGATCGCTAAATACTACTTGGAATGTTGTAACAACTATAGGAAATATTCCATGCTGTTGAACCTAGAGAGTTTTTCGCCCATACGAAGAGCGATTATGCAATATTCGGTGAACCGAGTAATGTCAACGGCATTACGGTTGGGTACAGGGGCAGGTTGTTGATAGATGTGACATTCCAAACAGAACCTTTCCACGCGAGTGCTCCGT
>JAJYRY010000093.1 GCA_021793855.1 Thermoplasmata archaeon | reverse complement strand
GCCAGTTGGCCGCTGTAATTCTGTTCCACCGTAATTATCTGTTTACCCTTCAGGAACTTCATCACTTCCTCCACAGGGAAGGGTTCCATCATTCTTATCTGCAGCATTGAAACATCCTTCACTATATCCATGGCATCGAGTATCGGTCCTTTGACCGATCCCCACGAAACAATCACTTTCTTGTTCGTGGGAATTCCATAGAATTTCACCTTTGTATCCGAAGGTACTTCCTCGTGAACGAATTTCATCTTGTGCATCCTCTTGTCCATCATCCTCACCCGGTTGTCTGCATCCTCAGTGAAGATGTGTCCATCCTCCTCGTGTTCATCTCCAGCGATCGTTATCAGCCCCCCCTTCACTCCTGGCACCGACCTCGGAGATACACCGTCATCCGTCATTCTGTATCGCAGATAGTTGCTGGTCTCACTTAGGATCAATTTTCCCCTGTTTATCGTGATCTTGCTGAGGTCAAAGGGATCAACCGTATAGTTGCTCATTGCCATTGCCTTGTCCAGAAGAACGATAACAGGAAGCTGGTATTTCTCAGCGATATTGAATGCATCTATTGTATCGTAGAAGGCTTCTTTGTGGTCGCCAGGTGCTATGACAACCCTAGGGAACTCGCCATGACCCGCGCTGAGCGCATATCTCAGGTCACCTTGCTCGTGCCTCGTTGGCATACCCGTTGCAGGACCAGCCCTCTGGTAGTAGAATATTACCACTGGAGTTTCCGTCATACCTGCGTATGAGAGTGCCTCAACCATCAGGGAGAAACCGGGACCGGACGTGCTCGTCGCTGACCTGAGCCCGGTATTTGCAGCCGCAATAGCCATGTTGATTGCAGCAATCTCGTCTTCTGTCTGTTCCACAATGAAATCGTACTTTCCCATCACCCTTTCCAGGTAGTTCGATTCATCGCTGGCAGGAGTGATAGGGTAATAAGACTGGAATTTCAATCCAGCCTCGACCTTTCCCATCCCAACGGCGTGGGTCGCGTTTATGAACATCCTCTTCTTGTAAGCAGGTGGCTCGAGGTCAAACGTATGTGTCGGGGTGAATTCCGCGTAGACTTCGTCCACGACAGCATTATTCATCTCCGCTATCTTTGGCTTGGATCCAAAATTCTCGGAGATGACCTTCTTGAGTTTCTCCTTGTCCAATCCGATCATCTTGGAGGCACCTGCCAGTGCCACAGTATTCTTCATGACGTTCAGTTCCGCAAGACTCTTCCCGAATTTTGTCGCAACCGCCTGTAGTATTTCCCTGTAAGGAATGGATGCGTGTCTCTGATCGCTCAGGTTTTCTTCAGATATGATTACTCCTTCCTTGGACAGTTCCTTCGTGTGAAGGATCACGCTCTTTGCGTCCAGAGGTATCAGGATATCAATTCTCTCGGAATAGCTCCTAATCATGTCCTTGCAGACTCTCACTCTGAAGTAGGAGTGGTCCCCCTTAATGGTGGAGAAGAGTTCAGCATTCGTAAAGACGTGATAACCCTCCCTTGTCATGACTTTTGCAAAAGTATCTGACGTGAAATTGATTCCGCTCCCCTGGGGTCCAGCTACCATAAGATTTAGGTCGTGCATCATTTAATTCCCCTTCCCTGCCCATTACACAAGGGTTAAAATATCTTAGGAAAGGACTTTATATATTCTGGAGTGGAGACAGGTCTGTCGGTCAGCCAGAATTAAGTTTCTCCAGGACCTCTGAACGGCTGAATTTGTAGGAGACAGTTCCAGAAAGGTTTAAACGGGGTGTGGAAATCACTGGAGGTTGCCAGACGATAAGAAAGGCGGAGGATTCCAGTCAGCGGCTGGTCTGATTCGTTACTTCGATGAGGAGAAAGACTTGGGTCCAATTTTCGACCCGAAACTGGTCCTGTACATAGCAGTCATTTTTGGAGTGGTTGTAGAACTCCTCAAGGTATTCTGGCCAATTTGATTGGCGCGGATATGTCCAATTGAATTTATTCATAATGAGCTATCACTTAGTGCCGAGAGTGTCTCAGGCAATACTACAGGTGGTCTGATGCACTTATGGCCAGAGGAACTTTATATCAAACGAATGAAAGGTCTATGCCTTCACAATCTCTCAGACCAGCAGGTAGAGAAGAGGAGCGGAATTTTTGAACGGGCAAATTCTTCTCAAGATTCAAGGATGCCATAGAAGATGAATGATTTTCACAATAACTTCGCAAGGAAGCTTATCTGCTTTAGCGATAGGAGGAATTGCGACAACCTTATATATTGATTAGACGTGTCTATATTGTGCTCAAGACCCTCCAGATAAAGATGCTTCCCGATGACGAGCAGAAGCAGGCTCTCGTTGATACCTTCATGGCTTTCAACAACGCGTGTGATTTTGTTTCCAAAATAGCGTTTGAGAAGAAACTTTTCAACAAGGTCTTTTTGCAACGTATTGTCTACAGAGACATCAGGGAGAAGTTCGGATTGGCGGCACAGCTCGCAGTCAGGGTCATAGCAAAGGTCGTAGAAACATACAAGGCAGATAAAACTGTTTTCCATGAATTCAGGGATTTCGGCTCCATTGTTTATGATCAGAGGATATTGAGCTTCAAGGGAATGGATACGGTGAGCATCAACACCGTTCATGGGAGGATAAGAATACCCATAACCATAGGGAAGTATGGAGAGATTCCATTTGAAAGAATCAGGGGACAGTGTGATCTTGTCAGGAGAAATAAGCGGTTCTACCTCATGGTCGCTGTTGAAGTGCCGGAAGAACCCGTCATCAAGCATGAGGACATTATCGGTGTTGACATGGGCATCGAGAACATCGCCGTTGACTCCACAGGCAAATACTATTCCGGTGATAAGGTCAAAGAAGTCCGGGAACACCATGCAGACCTGCGATCCAGATTGCAGTCCGTTGGGACTAAATCGTCCAAACGCCATTTGAAGAAGCTCTCTGGAATGGAAAGCAGGTTCGTGAGAAATACCAATCACATCATATCGAAGGAGATAGTCCAGAAAGCCAAAGGCACCTCTTCCGCTATAGCCATCGAGAACCTCGAAGGCATACAGATGAGGACAACCGTTAGGAAAGGCGGTCGGTACATCCATACCTCGTGGTCTTTCTACCAGCTCAGGTCTTTCATTGAATACAAGGCGAAGGAAATGGGCATTCCTGTCATTGTGATTGACCCTCGTGACACGAGTAGGGAATGCCCTAAATGCCATACCACTGACAGGAAAAACAGACCTGAACGATCTTTCTTCAGGTGCATTTCCTGTGGTCTTGAGGGAGAGGCGGACTTTATCGCTGCCCTCAACGTCAGGAACAGGGCTGCTGTCAGCCAGCCTATTGTAGTGGGTGCTATTTTTGATCATGTTGATCCCCCAGTTGCAAGCCAACGTGCTTCAGCCGTTGGTAGTTGACTTCTGTTTCTTCGACCTTATTGCCTTATCGCATAGCCCTACAATTCTTGTTACTTCTCTTGCAAACTTTTCGTATGTCCTTCTCATGTCGTCTAGGGTGGACCTTGTCTCGTAAATGTACCCGCTTATAGACCTCAGTGTGGAAAGCGAATTGAATGTATGAACGAATTCGTCGATCTCGCCACCTATGCTTCCAGACAGGTTGACGTCCTCCCTAACGATCTTCGTGACTCGGTCCCCGATCGAATGAGTCTTTGGGACGTCCGTCCCGGTGGAGAATACAAGAGCCTTCAGAGCAATTTCTATGGACATCTCGAGACTGTAAACTGCAAGATCGTAGTTGCCTCTCTCCGCATTCGCACTGGACGATGAGAGCCATCTCTTCGCATTCTCAATTGCGTCCGTCTCTATGCTTTTATCTTCCATCTCAGCACCACTTCCCCCTCAACTATCTCTTTCCTCCATTCAACGCTCCTCCTAACATCTCTAGTGAAGTCTGTCAAAGTTTCCTGGCGTTCGAAGAGTATGACCCCATCCTCCACGATACTCAAGTAGATCGGTCGGAACATTTTCAGATCGTTCTCTGCCACCACGAGCGGCCTGATCCTGAGATAGAATCCACTCTGAATCAAAGGAGTCCTCAACCCCTCAACTCTGTCTATTGCCTCTTCCACTTCCTCGATTACGTCCATTGCCTTCCCCCTGACGGCTATCAGAATATCGGTGTCACTCTCTTTCCTGTACACACCCCTAGCGACCGATCCGAACAGCATGATCCCCCAAACCTTATCATTTCTTGTTATCCCATCCACAAAACCACTTATGTAATCTCGCAGTTCCTTCTTCAGGAGAAGGTAACGAAGTCTTCTCCCAACGAATTCTTCTATGACGTCTCTGGAAGTTGCTCTCCTTCCGTTGGCGGATGAGAGAAGCTGTTTAGCTGCATTTATCTCTCTCAGTGTAAGATCGTCAACTAGCATCTGTCTGAGCTTGCCTTTCATTTGGGCATATATCGTTATGGTATACATAAGTTTTATGTATATTTACTGGATATAGAATCTCAGTCTCAAAAATAGCGCACCTATCTCAAAGCTCGAATCGAAAGTCAATCGTAGTCAAACTTCCATTCGTTTCAAGAGGCAGAAAATAACTTATGGAAAGTGATAAGTGCATAGTTTTGTTTTTATAATGATGAAGGAAGCATACCTTTACTCCAATGTACAAGGTAAAGTGAGATGTACCGCTTGCAACAGATACTGCCTTCTAGGAAAAGGACAGACTGGATTCTGCGGAATAAGGAAGAATATCGACGGAAGGC
>JAJYRY010000092.1 GCA_021793855.1 Thermoplasmata archaeon | reverse complement strand
ATTCTCATCTTCCACAGGATAGACAACTATCATCTTGAGAACGTTTCGTACGAGATCTTCAATGGCTTCCTGTGTTTTGGTTCCACCATTGTGGCTCATGAAATCAGAAACTTTCCTAAGCGCCTCTTTCTGAGCTGAATTCAGCTTCCCCTCATCAAGTATCCTGAATGAGGTTTCTCCGGGTATATACTCGACCAGATTGGCTTTTGCAGCCTTTCTAAGGACGAGCTCATAATCTCCGGAGACTACGTGGGCGCCTCTTCCGTTAAGCTTCACTGCCTCGGCCGATTCTATCTTGTCACCCTTTGAAGCAACTATTATTCCAGGTTTGGAAATCCTGAGAATTTCCTCTGCAAGCCGAATGGTGACTTGATCATCCCAGTTTTTCAGATTGCTGGGTATTGCTGCATTCTTGACTGCAAGGGTCACATCTTTTGGGTCAATACCAAGCCCAGATATCTTATCGTAAATTATCGAGTCGAGCTTCCCACCTTCACTCTCCAGTTTCCTAAGATTTCTGATGAGTCCGTCTGAAATTATGTTGGCAAGCCACATTACGATTTCAGTGTGAACGAATTTAGCATCGTCCATCGGATCGAATTTTCCCTTCCCAACTGAATTTCCGTTCTGGTCCAAGGATCCTGTTGAATCAACAACCTGGATGAATCCATCAGCCCTCCTCAGATCATCCAGAAACTTGTTTCCAAGACCCTTCCCCTCGTGTGCACCTGGTACCAATCCTGCAACGTCTATTAACTCAACCGGCACAAATCTGGTTCCGTTGACACACTTACCAAATTTTGGACTGCACTTCTTTCCGAGATCCACATCCGGGCACCTTGATCGTATGTACGTGACGCCCTTGTTTGATTCGATTGTCGTGAAGGGATAGTCAGCTATTTCGACTGAATTTTCTGTGAGTGCAGAGAAAAAGGTGCTCTTCCCAACATTTGGTTTTCCAATAATCCCAACAAGGAGGCTCATTCTATCTTGGCTTCTACTAAGTCATAGCCCCTAGGGCATTTGTTAACTAACAGCGTATTAACCGTGAACTTTGACTTGTCCTTGGTGTAGCTCAAAATGCATATTCCCGCGAATTGGCATTCAAAGTCGTCACACTCTGGTTTCTTGTACGTAACTTTAGCTCCTTCCTTTGCGATTTTCTTGGGGAGCATTATTCTCCTCTCCTCCTCTTCAACTTCAACTGTATAGACCTTGTCTCCCTCGTGTATGAAACACTTGTGTTCCTTGTTCCTGAACTTGACTGTCTTGTAGTAAGATCCAGGCTTGAGATTGTGACACACGTTTTTCAGATTGCAAATATTGCATTCCTGAGCCGGTGAAAAATATTGAAATACGGATCCCTCCTTGGTAAGATTTTTTGGCACAAGTGTGATTACCATTATGAAACTCCCGTTATGTTCAGTGCCTCTCTTGCAGCAGTTTCACTGATTCCACTTTCCCCAAGAATTGTATATCTGTCAGGTCTGGTCTTGTGTGCCATCATTAGAGCCTCAATGGCATCATCTTCGGTCAATGAAACCTGTGCAAGCGTGGTCGGAGCTCCAATTGTTTGGAGAGTACTTCTAACCTGCACCCAGTCAGCTCCATGCAGATACATCGCTATGATGGAACCAATTCCACAAAGTTCACCGTGCAATCCATTTCCCTTCTTCATCGAATCAACTGCGTGAGCAAACATATGCTCGGATCCGGAAGCGGGTCTCGAATTACCAGCGATGCTCATTGCAATTCCGGAAAACACGATCTGCTTAATTACCAGCCACACACTCTCTTCGACCTGAGGTTTTATTTGGGAAGCGTTGCTGATTATCTCCCTTGCTGCGAACTCCGAGATAGCATAGGCAGAACTACTTACCCGTTCTCCCTTCAACTTGTGCCCCAGGTTCCAGTCCTTGAGTGCTGGCAGATTGGAAAGGACATCCGCAGCTCCCGCTGCAAGAAATCTGAAGGGTGCAGTAACGATGATTTCGGTATCTGCAATCAATGCGGCGGGCATCATCGCTTCGACCGAAGAGGAAAGCCCGTTCTTGCTGATCGTCGCCCTCGGGCTTGCCACTCCATCGTGGCTAGCAGAAGTTGGAACCGAAATGAAATCAAGTCCTAAGTCGAAAGCGCTCTTCTTTGCTATGTCGATCTTGGTTCCACCACCGATTCCAATGAGAACTTTTGCTCCGAAATTTCTTGTATGTTCCTTCACCCGTTCCACATTTTCCTCTGTGGCATAGTCTACCTGGACAATGCTTGTCTCTATTCCAGCTGTTTCAAGAATGCCTTTCACTCTCTCCCCTGCAAGTGTCCTGGTTGTGTTTCCCGTTACAATGACTCCTCTCTTTGAACTTGTGAGTTTCTTAAACACATCCCCAACTTTCTCAACAGCACCATGGCCCCCAATCACTTCTCTAGGAAGTATCATCACGGCCAATTTCTCGAATGGCACACCGCCATATCCACTATTGATTATTTATGATTTTGCTGGGATGCCTCTTCAATCAGCAGTTAGGTTCCTTCTTGCCAGGAGTTGATGTAGCGTTGTTGTTCTCGTGTAAGTTTGTCAAGTTTTATTCCATACGACTTGAGATAGATTGTAGCTACTTCAAGATCTATTTCACTCGGTACTGAGTATACCTTTACCTGCTTAGGAGGGTTTTCGGCTATATACTTGGCAGTCAGTGCCTGAATGGAGAATGAAAGATCCATTATCTCAACCGGATGTCCTTGACCAGAGGCAAGGTTTACAAGTCTTCCATCAGACAAAACATACGCCTTCTTCTTCCCGATGGTATATGCCTTCACATTCCTTCTCACTACCTTCCCCTTTCCAAACTCTTTCTCAATATCTTCAACTGCAACTTCATTGTTGAAATGACCAGAATTTGCCAGCACAACGCCATCTTTTGCATCTCTCAGCAATTCGGGTGTAACTATGTCCTTGACTCCTGTTGCAGTGATAACGAAGTCAGCATAGCCGATCGCCTCTTTCATTGGTTTCACAATGAAGCCATCCATATGAGCTTCGATAGATTTGAACGGGTCTATTTCGGTCACGGTAACATTGGCCCCAAGTCCCCTCATCTTGTTTGCAATTCCCCTGCCGCACCATCCATAGCCTCCAACAACTACGTTCTTTCCTGCAACAACCAAATTGGTGGCCGTCAAAATTCCATCGATTGTGCTTTGGCCCGTACCATATCTATTGTCGAAAAGATGTTTCATCAAGGCGTCATTAACATCGAACATAGGGAACTTGAGGGCACCTGCCTTTTCCATATTTTTCAACCTGACAACTCCAGTAGTCGTTTCTTCGTTTCCACCTTTTATGTTCTTGTAGGTGCGCTTGTCTTTTAACGCCAAGGCGGTCAGGTCTCCTCCATCGTCTATGATGATGTCAGGCTCTATCTCTATCGTTTTTTCCAGGTGTTCGTAGTACTCTTCCCTCGTAAGTCCCCTCTTTGCGAACACGCTCACTCCAAAATCATCCTTTAGAGACGCTGCCACTTCGTCGTCCGTACTGAGAGGGTTGCATCCAGATATCCTTACCTTTGCCCCTCCCTGTTTCAGGGTATAAGCAAGAGCTGCGGTTTTTGCCTCGAGGTGGAGCGCCATAGAAACTTTTAGGTCCTTAAATGGTTTGTTTGAAATGAAGTCCTTTCTAATGTTGTCAAGGACAGGCATCCAATTCATTGCCCACTGGATCTTATTTTTACCATCCATGACCTATGAACCCTATTACCTTAAAATCCTTTTTTGATTTTTATCAGAAAGCCATCTCCGAGTATCGAAGATTCAGCGCGTTCAAATTTCAAGGGCTCTTTTAGGTCACCGAACATAGTGATTCCCTCCTCGCCAACAATGACGGGTGAATAGAAAACTGAAATTTCATCCCAGTTCCCTTGAGAAATGAAAGAGGTTATTACCGACTTTCCACCCTCAATCATCACCCTCCTGTACCCCATTTTGCCCAGTTCCTTTACCACAAAGTCAGTGTGTAGTATCGGATCTGGGCTATTTCTAATCAACACCCTGGAAGTAACATTACTGCCAAAATCAGTTGCAGCCGCTCCTTCTCTGCAGAAAATTACAACGCTTCTTTGGTATGAAAACACTCTTGCGTTTCCATTTACTGTCAGATTTGAATCAAGTATCGCTACATCAGGAATCCGTGTAGATTTGTAGTATTTTTCGTTCACCACTAACTTAGGATCGTCTAGATTGATCGTGTTCTTCCCCACTAGTATTATGTCAGATTCATCTCTCAACTTGTGGACCCTTACCAAATCTTCAAAATTCGAGAATCTGTAAGCCTTTCCTCCTTTTAAAGCGATCTTACCATCGAGAGAGCAAGCGAAATTAATGGTGATGTGTGGTTTCACTGAACAAATAACTAATTTGAAATATTATAATTTATGTAGAACCCACCATAAGATAACTCCTGTTTCAAAGTCGTTGTATTTTCAATTAAAGGAAATCCTACCAAGTTTGAGTAATATTTAATTAGGGTGACCTAATTACTTTGTGTGAAGCACAATAGTCAGGACTACCTCCTGGCGATTTGGGAGTTAAGTGAAAGTTATGGTTCTGCGAATGAAAAGGGGGTCTCCGAAAGGCTAGGCATTTCCCTCCCTTCTGCCTGGGAGGGGATCCATCGATTAGAGAGAGAAAATCAACTTACGGTAAGCAAACAGGGTATCAAGTTCACAAGCGAAGGCTATCTCAGCGCAATGAAGGTGGTGAGGGCCCACAGAATAACGGAATATT
>JAJYRY010000091.1 GCA_021793855.1 Thermoplasmata archaeon | reverse complement strand
CCTGATGGAATATTCCGCTTCCCGCAGTCATCCACTGTATCTCTCCTTGCCGAATTATTCCCTTATTTCCCATGCTATCTTCGTGCTCCACTTTACCCTTCAGAAGGTAAGTCAGTGTCTCTATTCCCCGGTGAGGATGCCAAGGAAATCCATTCAAGTAATCTTCAGGCTTGTCAGAACCGAAATAGTCCAGCAAAAGGAACGGATCAGTGTATTCAAAAGTTCCCTGCGAACCAAACAATCTTGATAACTTTACTCCGGCACCGTCCCTTACTTCCTTTCCTTTCAATATAAGGATTGGGGCCAAAATGCCTCCCTTCACATCTACATCGCTTGACACTATTGGTTATCCAATTTAAGTATATAAAAAATACTTAGTTCAATTAAATAAGTTTTCTTAACTAATTACACCTTGAAGAAATCAAAACACCTCTTTGGAAGGCCAATTTGTGTACTGAATTAATGAGCACTCTTAAGTCTGTAATTCGAATGATACGCGACAGATAAACTTAGAATATTTCTTTGAAAAAAGGGTTGTTTGTCTTTTCGTTGTCCAGGCTGGTAAAATCACCATGACCAGGGTAGATATCAAGATTGTTTTCCATTTTCTTTAACATCCTAATGCTTGTGCTCATCTCTGAATAAGAACCTCCGAAGTCAGTTCTGCCGATAGAACCGTTGAAAACAAAATCCCCAACAAACATTGAGTTTCCAACGATAAATGAACAACTCCCTGGAGTGTGACCCGGGGTTTCAATAACAATAAGCGTACTGTCTCCAAGTTTAAATTCAGTTCCTTTACTCAAGTATTGATCTGGGACAGGGGTGGGGCCTGGATTAATTCCTATGTAATTCTTTACGAATTCAGAATAACCGGCCAGAATTTTCTCTTCCCTTTTGTGCAGGTAGAAGGGAACGTTAATCACAGATTTCAAAGAGTGGACCGATAGAACATGATCAAAATGCCCGTGCGTAGCTATAATCGCCTTTGGAATAAGTCTCTTCTTTTCCAGATATTCAAGTATTATGTGATCGTTCCCTCCTGGGTCGATGACTACGCTATCATTTCCTTCACTGAGTATGTAACAATTTGTTCCAAGTGGACCAACAATAAGTCGCTCGATTTCCATTCTTTAACAAAGGACTGAGGGGCTTGCAGATTTTATACCTTTGGAATCTGCTACAAATAAAAACCCATAGTCGAAGGGCCATTGACAGTACCGATATGTAGAACAGTTATATACTGGATTTCCCTAGAAACCCGAATGAGTTCAGTCCCCCTTAAGACCAAAAATAGGGTCTTAATCAAGTTCATAAATGGTAGAAAACTAGAGGACATTTCACTGGAAGAAAGAATTTCTGTAAGCTCTGTCGAAGAAGTTATTGAAGAATGGAAGCAAGGTTATATCAACATGGACTTAAGCAACGATATAGCCCAGGAACTGAAAGAACTAGCGTTCATGCTCAGAGACAAAGCACTGACTCCCCACGATCTAGTTGAAGGTTACCAATACTATGGGATATTCAAGGACAGAGATAGGGATAAGATTATTGGAATAGTGAACGAAATCTATTCTCTAAAAGAGGAGCAGAGAGAGCAATTCATGAAAATTGCAGAGAAGATGATGAAGTTTGCAAAATACAAGAATATAGAGTATGTTGAGATACCCAAAGCACTCGAGGATATGGTGGAAAGAGGTAAGGAACTGAATAGGGAGATAAAGAGCAAGGAGATACAGAACCTAGAACTCACTGAGAGATTGTCCAACTTGAAGAAAGAATTGGAGAGAGTAGATGAAGAGAAGAAGGAGTTATCCAAAGAAGTGGCCTTCTCTAACTACTTGAGGAAAGAACTTCCAGGGGGGAAAGAGGATGAAAACTCCATGAAGAGCGTAATTGAGGGCCTCAAGCACGCAGGTTTTGACGAGAGCAAAATACAGGAAGTATCGTCCCAAATTTCCCTAATCGGCAAGAGGGAACTGAGCGTGGAACAGTTTCTAAAGATATCGAGATATTTCGAGGAATTAATGAACCTTGGGTTGTCGGTCTCCACAATGGAAAAAATCCTAAACACGGTGAAGGAGGATGGGGTGACATTGGACGAGTACCTGAACGAGAGGGCGATATATGTCAGAGACAAGCTGGCTTACATGAAATCCCTAAAGGAATTAATTGATGCCCATAGGAGGGCCGAGAAACAGATAAAACAGATCAACGAGGAGATCGCTCTTAAAAAGGTCAAGTTGGAAAGAACCTAGATAAGAATGTATTATCTAATCACTCTGGACGCGGCTCTGTAAGGCTTATGAGCTCCTCATAGCTGATCCCTCCATTAAGAAGTGAATCTGTGTTACGTTCATTCAGGATCTCGTTCGATATCTTTTTTAGCAACCCCATAGCGGCATAACTCGCCGCTGGACCAAAACTCACTCTCTTTATGCCAATCGATTCCAGATCATTTAACGGAGGAACTCCTGTTCTCAACATCACATTGATAGGGAACCCATTCATTTCTCTGACGAAACGCTCTATGTCCTCCTTGCGGACGAGTCCCATGGGATAGACACATCCAGCTCCAGCATCCCTGAATTCTTTGCACCTTCTCACCGCTTCATCGAATTTTTCGTCGTCATCCCCTTCGAAGTACCTAAGTGAATCCGTCCTTGCGTTCACAAACACTTTTACTCCAAAGTTCTCAGTAACTTCCATTATGGTGGCTATCTTTTTCACTTGGAACTCCAGGGGATATAGCTGCTTGGTTTCGTGTTCGAAATCTTCTATGTTCATTCCGACGGCTCCAGTTTCAATGAGCCCCTTCACGGTGACCTTCAAGTCCTTAGTGTTCTTTCCAAATCCAGCCACAGAATCCACTGAGAGAGGCAGGGATAAGACGTTACTTATTCTCTTCACAGAATCCAGAAACTTCTTCCTTCCAATCGCCTCACCATCTGGGTATCCAAGGGACGCAAACATCCCCGCACTTGAAGTAGCGACTGCAGGGAAACCTGCATTCTCAAAAAGCCTTGCACTCGGAACATCCCAGGCGTTTGGGAGTATCAGAATTTTTCCCGGAATATTATGAAGGCGTGCAAACTCCGTCGCCTTACGATCCTGACCGATTCTAATTCCACTTGGCTCCTGCTTTCTTGACAAGTAGATTTCACTTCTCCTTCGTATTTATTCGAGGTATCTCATTGGAATCAAACATTGTTCTCATGAACGTAATTCTATCGTTATCGACCTGATAGCTCGTGATCATGAAAACTATCGAATTCGGAAGCTTGTAGTACTTGAGAGAATAATTATTTCCTTTTTCTGAGAGTACCTTCTCGATTTCGTATTTTTCCTTTAATACTTTGAGCATCTTAGCGAATTCATTCGAACTCCCATAAACTTCATCATTTGGTCGCATTACACGGACTTTGGAGTCGAGCAAGTTGAGCGCAGCGACATAGTTATGAGAATCTAATGCCCTGTTATACACCTTTTCCAGAGTTACAGAGCTTTTAGCCCCTTTTTCCATGGTTATTCAAACAAGTTTAGCAAATTAATTTTGCGTGAGGTTGGGTTTGACCAGCTATTATTAGAATGGAAGCTCCGTAAGGTGCAAGGTCAGTAGTGAATGATGTATGCGTAATGCGCAACGGATTGATAATTTACTTTGCTTCCAACTAATACAAATATGACACTTGAGTCAAAGTGAGATTTTTAAGATAATTTCGAACGAAAATGAACTTATTTTAAGTCGAGAGTTATCATTGGAGCGTGGCCTCCCAAGAATTGCTGCTCATTTTCCTTATAACACTGGGTTTTTCCGGAGCAATTCCAATTGCGAAGGTCGGACTTAGGGAGGCGTCAGTGGAGGGATTCACTGCGATCTATGTGTCAGGAATTGCGCTGACCATGCTAGTTGAACAACTTGTCTTCATTCCACTGCGAGACTCGTCTGTTTCCTTCGGATCTCCAATCCCAACTGTAATTCTAGCCGGCGCTATCGGAGCATTCGGATACCTCTCTGGATATAAGGGAATGAAAAAAGTGCATGCTGGAATATCCAGTACTGTATTCAACCTGCAGGGCCCGCTTATCTTGGCCTTTGGTGCCTTGTTCAGTTCTGCTTACCCTGGAAACATTATTGTCATGGGTCTCTTGGTCTCACTCATTGGAATAGTTCTTATTGGTCTTCCAAAGTTCAGGACTGGGAACATATCACTTGGAATCCCGTTCATCTTTGTTGTTTTAGCACCCATACTTTGGGGACTCGAATGGGTCTTTTTCTCTTTTGTATCCTCAAGAGATCCGATATTTTTCACGTTCATTTTGTATGCAGTAGCAAGCGTGGTTGTGATATCATTCAGTCTTGCAAGGAAGTCATTGTTCTCGATCAAGAAAAAAACACTATTGTTCGCATTAACTGGAGGTATGTTGGCAGGTGTAGCCAATGCCGCTTATGGTGTGTTTATCACCAACTTTGGAACTGCTTTGACCGGGATTGTAACGATTATATCAGTACCAGTTTCTGTTCTTCTTGTAATTGCGCTACTTCACGAACGCTACACCTACACCGAGCTTATTGGGCTGATAGTTATAGGTATTGGATTGGCAATTGCACTGATAATTTGAGTCCTTTCAATCTCTAAATTTTATGCTCTTTTAGTGCTATCATAAAATATGCGGAGGGCCGGATTTGAACCGGCGAACCCCTATAGGAACAGATCTTGAGTCTGTCGCCTTTGGCCAAGCTCGGCAACCTCCGCTTGAGGGTGAACTGTTGGGAATTTAAATTACTTGCTGTAGG
>JAJYRY010000090.1 GCA_021793855.1 Thermoplasmata archaeon | reverse complement strand
TCATGGACAAGGAAACATTTGATGAGAATTACGGCAAGAGTGCGATTAAAAGGACAACATATCAAGGACTTTCAAGAAATGCTATCATTGCGCTTTACAATTCGAACAGGGGGGAGCTTGTAAGAGAAATTTCAAAACAATTTTCAGACGTTAGGGGAAGGCAGGCGGCTGTGTTACTTGAATCTGGGTACAATGTCAAATCCCAATCATCGGACGGGCAGTTTCAATGATGTTTCAAATTCGGGCACTGCACTGTAACTGCTACCCGCAAATAGATATACGAATTTACGTTGCTGACTTATGTTGAGCAAGAAAGTTACAGTCATCAATATTTCATCCTACTATGACCAGGAATCCAGGACGCGTGGAAGGGAGATCGACCTGGATGAATACGTTCCGGAGAAGGACCATCAGGTGCAGAGTTTTACGCTGGGACCTGAATTTATAAACGACCTGATGAAGGGCATCACCCAGACAGTTGGATTCCAATCAAGGCCAAACCAGAAGCTTATCCTCAGACTTACAGATGAAGAATATGAATCACTTGGCATCAAGTTCGAGGTCAACGACATCTATTCTCTCACATTTGAGGAGGGAAGGATAGAATTCAGGAGGGACAGCATCTAGTATACTTCAAAAATCAATCGAAATATGACTGCCCTATTCTCCAAGAATTCAATAGTTGTTTAAATCCCTAAGCATATTGTAATTATTTAATCGAGTACGAAATCTATTAATAAAGAATTTAGATTATTTCTACAATGAAAGATTTGGACCAGTCTCCACTCGGTACTGCAATAAACCCGGAAAGGATGGAGAGGATCCTGGAAAGGGACAAGCAGGAAATTGAAGTAGAAAGGGAAATTGAAGAGCTTAGTAAGGAACCCGTTTCCACTGGAAGAAGGAAAGAAAGGGCTCAGGCAGTAAGAAAGATATCGAGGAAGTATTATGAAATTGCGAACGGGATGGTGGAGGACGCAATGTACTCGGAGGCTATCGAGCTGTATTCAAAATCAATTGCAGTCCTCAAAAAAGGTGGAAACAGGACTGCTGTCGATTCCTATTTCAACAGGGCCATTACCCTTGCCATGATGGGATACCCAAAGATGGCACTCGATGACCTGAAAATAGTTTCAAGGACCAAGCCTCCAAAGGCTGACGTTTATTTTGTAAAAGGACAGATATTTGAAAGCCTAGGGAGGGAAAAATTGGCGGAAAGAATGTACAAGAAAAGCCTGGATATAGACCCTAACTTTTACCGTGCTGCCCATAGCCTGGCAAACATACACCTGAGATAGGCTAAAGCTATCTTTTTTTCTTAAAATTTTCAAAGCGAAAATGTTGTACATACTAGGGTAGATAATCATTATAATATCGTTTGAAATACCCTACTCGGTGGACCTATTTGCACTATGTGAATTACTCTAGAGTGCCGATTAAACACTCTGACCCGGTTGAGAGAGTAAAGAGCTTAGATGTTCAAACATTGATTCCTTACACCCTTGAAGAAGTAACAGCTGAGGCATCGAGATGCCTTGGCTGCGGGCTTTGCGTCGAGGGGTGTCCTGCACGCATCGACGTTCCTGGTTTTCAGATAGCACTGAAGAACGGAAACATTGAGGAGGGCCTGAAGATAAATTTCGAGAAACTTCCCTTCGTAGGAGTTTGCGGAAGCGTATGCCCTCATCCCTGTGAAGACAACTGCGTACTGGATGACAATAAAGGACCGGTGGCAACCAGGCATATCAAGAGGTACATATCAGAGAATTCTCAGAATTACAAGGAGATGCTTGGCATAGTCCAGAATGATCTGGGAGGCCATCCGAAGGTCGCAATAATTGGTGGTGGACCATCAGGACTATCAACTGCATTCTATCTTTCAATAAATGGAATACAAGTAGACATCTATGAGGCAACAGATAAGCCTGGCGGAATGATGGTGCATGGTATACCTGATTTTAGGCTCTCGAGGAATACCGTCCGGAAGGAGACGGAACATGTACTTTCGTACGGAGCCCATATCTACTACAACAAGAAGATAGGGAGGGACGTGAAGTTTGAGGAGCTTATGGAAAAATATGATGCAATCTATATTGCTATAGGCAACTGGAAACCATCCAAGACTAGAACGCCTGGGGTCGACCTGAAGGGCGTTTATCACGCAATTGATTTCCTGAAGCAGATAAACGATGGTAAGAAGATAGACGTGGGGGATACTGTTGCTATAATAGGAGGGGGCTTCACTGCTTTCGATGCAGCTAGGATGTCCCTGAGACTTGGGGCAAAAAAGGTCGTTGTGATGTACAGGAGATCAGTAAGTGACAGGCCTGGCTACCCCTCCAGCAACGCTGAAGAGGAGCTTGAGGAGGCAGAAGAGGAGAAAGTACAATTCATCTGGGAAGTTACACCGATAGAGTATTACGGCAAGGATGGGAAGGTAAAGGGTATCAGGTACTGGAAGAACCAGATGGTGGATAAGGGAACTGGCAGAAGGGAACCCGTTCCATTAAAGGATAGGGAGTATAGCATTGAAGTGGATACTGTTGTCGAGGCCACTGGTCAGAAAGGTGACCTTTCTTTCATACCGGAAGACATCATGAAAAAGATAGAGATTACTTCATCCGGCGACATCAGAGTTAACCAGTACAACATGACAAGCTACCCAGGTATATTTGCCGGCGGGGACATAACGAATGCCAGGAAGGATATTATAAGCGGCGTTGCGGATTCAGGAAGGGCAAGTATGGGAATACTTTTCTACTTCAAGGATACTGGAAAGCTAGAAAAAGTGCCTGCAAAACTGATAAATTTTGAAAGAGGGCCATACGCAGTAACATAAACAGTTATCTCAACTTCTTATCCCAGGTATATAGTGCGTCTTTTTGCCTTCATTAGGATTAACTTGAATCGCTGAAACGATTGTTGAGAAAACTATTTTATTGACAAGCACATCATTTGCAAGGAGATGGAATCCTCCAGCGCTCTCTGGGCCGAACTTTCTAATGAATGATGATTCCTGCTTGGAGCTAGATAGTCATGAATGATCTGGAAAAGGAATTATCGGAAATGGAGGAGTATCTTTCAATACTCAAGCAGAAACTTATGATTGCGAAAGAAGATCGTGAGATGTTCATCAAAAAATTGGATGAGGTGGAGGGTTGAACGACCACGAAATCAGAATGAAACTTTTCTCGTTAAGCATTGAGGTATCTTCACTGACATTTGAATATTCCCAGATTTTGACAGAAAACAAAATTCTGGCAATCAAATTGTTTGGCTACAGAGCAAGATCCCCTGAGAAGTTCCCGGATTCGCTAGTAGAAAGGATGGATATCTACATCCGGTCTGACAGGGAAAAGGATTAAATTAATCAGCCTAGGGATTAATATCAAGACAGTTTATCTTCGAACCACTTAGTAATCTCTTCAAGTCTCCTCGCCCTGTTCTTTGGCTTTCCGCCCCTGGACAGGTCATGGTTCTCTCCCTTGAATACAATCAGTCTTGCTTCTGAACCCTGAAGTTTCAGCTGCGTGAACATCTCATAAGCCTGCCAAACTGGACACCTGTAATCTTCGTCAGAGTGGACAATCAGAAGGGGTGTCTTTACATTCCTGACGTATTTAAGAGGTGATTTCGCCCAGTAATGATCAAGATCATCGTACGGATTTCCTCCAATCTGGTCCGAATTGAACCTCGGCCCGATATCACTGGAAAAGTAGAATGATACCTGGTCGCTTATAGACCTGTCTGTTACCGCCGCCCTGAACTGGTTGGTGTGCCCTATAATCCAGTTGACCATGAAACCTCCATAGGATCCCCCGATAACCCCAAAATAATTCTTATTCAGGCCGAATTTTTTAGATGAATAATCGACTATCTCAAGAATGTCCTTGTAGTCTCTTTCACCATATTTTCCCTTTATTTCTAGGGCAAAATCATCCCCGTAACTATCGCTCCCCCTGGGATTTGTGAAGATGACGTTGAAGCCAAGGGAGTTTAGCAGGTGAAACTCCAGTATGAACGCTTCCCCGTATGATGTTCTTGGTCCGCCGTGGATTTCAAGGATTGTACCTTTCCCCTTGCCCTTCAGGAACCATCCTTCTACCTCCCTTCCGTCACTCGCTGTCATCTTAAAATTGGTTGGCTTGTTAATTGCCTTCCTCTCTATTTTTGAGTTGACACTGGTCAATCTTTCAATCTTCCCGTTGTATAGATATAATTCCTGGGGGATGCTTGAAGACTGCGCTATATAATATATCGCATCCCCCTTGAAGTCGAATGAGTCAACGGAAAAATCTCCACTTACGACCGCCTCCATCTTTTCCCTTTGGGCAATCCTGTAAATTCCTGCCCTCCCTCTAACAGTTGCAACGAAGTATAAGTGGCCGTCGTGCACCGCTGCTGTTTTAGATATACCCATTCTTGAGTCTGAGTTAACAGAGTTTTCAGGAGAAATATCGTATCCATCAAGTAGGTTTTCCAAATTTCCATTGGAATATCGATAAATTTTCTGGCTTTCAAATATACTCTTCTGGTGTTTAGAGTAGAAGAAATAAAGGGTACCGTCCTTATCGTAGACAGGTGTGTCTATCCCTCCCTTAATTCCCTTGATATATTGTATCTCCCCCGTTCCTAAATCAAGAATACCAATCCTTGAATCATAAATATCCCATTTATCCGGTCTTTCCACTACTGCTAATTTCTGCGCTGAAGGATCTACAGCGAAATCAGATATCTGTCCATCTGACCCAAGTATTTTCTTTGTCTTGCCGTTAAGTCTCAGGTGAAGGATCTGGTAGTTTGA
>JAJYRY010000005.1 GCA_021793855.1 Thermoplasmata archaeon | reverse complement strand
ACACTATAAGAATTAAGGCGACCGTGCCTACAAATCCCAGAAGGTCCCTCATAATTGAAAGATAAACCCCTGGAATAATGCCCGCATAATGGAGAGCTATTCCAATGAGCAAGAGAAGCAGCATGTCGGGAATTTTCTTCTTCCTAAATGCAATTTCTCCGACGAACCCTAATAGCATTATCCCTGCGAGGAGTAACAACAGCTCATTGGTAGTAATCAATACATTCGCATATCACGGTCTGTTATAATCCTTATCACTTGAAGAGATAAATAAAGGTAAACTTGCTAAAGAGCTAGAAGCAGTGGCATACAAGGCTAGAAATGATATCGAGAGAGAAAAAGATTAAAGACTGTGTCTTCGAAGGAAAATTGTTAACTGGTGTTTTTGGAACCTGGTTTCCCGGTGCAACTCCGAGAACCGAGGTAGATTACGTTATCACTGTTTTGGAATAGAACTTTTTTAGAGAGAAAGTTGTGCATTTTCTGAAGAACAATTCTCGAGCGACACAGTGAAATTCTGAGAGGAACGGTGGAATCATCCACTTGCAAGTAGGGCCTCGATTTCGCTTTGTGGAGAGTTACCTCCGGTGATGATAAGAGCAACTTGTCTGCCCTTTAGTCGATCAGCAAGTTTGAGTTCAGCAGCGAGAGTGGAAGCAGATGCTGACTCCGGAATCATCTTGGCCCGTTCAGCTAGCAGTTTCCATGCGTTCCTAATCTCGTCATCTCTGACAAGGACGAAATCATCGAGCAATTCTCTCATTATGGACTGAGTGTATTCAAAACTCTCACCTGTTGCCACACCCTCAGCATAACTATTGTTTTCAGCGGATTCAGGCCTTCCACTTTTCCAAGATCTGAATGCAGCTGGAGATTTTTCTGATTGAACTCCTATCACTTCTATCCCTTTGCTTATGGCCTTCGCCACAACCGACGCACCACAAGCTCCACTCCCCCCACCTACTGGTACAATTATCACCTCAATGTCGGGATTCTCGCGAAGCAGTTCCAAAGTGTGAGTGCCCACTCCAGCGATCAGCATTGGTTCATTTGCAGAATGAATATACCTGTACCCATTTTCCGAAGCTAGTTCCTCTGCTTTTTTCCTGGCGTCGTCAAATTTTGCCCCATGGAATATTACTTCGGCTCCTAAGTCTTGTGTGAACTTCACCTTCTTTTGATTCGAATTTTCAGGCATGACTATTCTGGACTTGACTCCGTATAGTCTTGACGCATAGGCTACACCCTGCGAGAAATTACCTGTCGAAGCTGCAATGACACCTGCATTTTTTTCTTCTCTGTTAAGCTGAGAAATCAGGTATGTCGCTCCACGAACTTTGAATGAGGAAGTTGGAAGAAGGTTATCCAGTTTTAAGAAAGTCGTCACTGAGGGAATAATATCCGGGTTCACTCTTACTACTGGACTCGGGAAGAAATGACATCTTAATACTTTCTCCGCCTTTAAGACATCACGCAGTTCTGGCTTTGCAAGTGTCGTCATCCGGTACTTAGAATGTGATCTGTAAATAACTATTTTCTCTCATATCTTCTACACTCGAATTGCCAGATCTCAAGAGATTCGAATTCGCAGAGATTGATACTTTGCTATGTTAGGAATGCGGAAACTCCCTGTATTCTTCCCAACCCACCTGCCACTTTAGTCCAAGTCTCACCATTATCGGTTGAGCCGAACAAGTCCCCGTGGGTCGTCCCGAAATAGATGCCGGCCTCTTTCATTGAGTCTTGAGCCATGCCGTCACGTAGAACCACAGCGTGATTGCCTTTTGGCAAACCTTCGCTGAATGTTTCCCACGTCTTCCCTCCATCTTCAGTCCTTTCCACCGTTATCTGACGCTGAATGCACGAGTTGTGTTTCTTGCAGCTGCCCTGGTAGGCTGGAATCACAAACAACGAATCCCTCTTTCCTTCGACTGTCACTATGGGGAATCCGTGTCTGACTTCATTGGAATGACTGATGTCCTTCCACTTATCTCCCGAGTCGGTCGAAGCATATACTCCGCAATGATTTTGCTGATAAATCGTCTCTGGGTTAGACCGAGATAATGCTAGCTTGTGTGTACACGAATGAACCTGATTTAGGTGTTCTACATCGTTTGGAATAGAAGGTTGGAACTCTCCCTTTTGCGTTGGACAAGAATCTATGATTCCATTTTTCAACGATTTCCAGGTCTCTCCACTATCATCGCTCCTGTACGTTCCATTTCCGGATGCGACAATATACAGCCTTCCCTTCTTGCGTGGATCGGATTTGACAGTGTGGATTGTTAGTCCCGTTGTACCGAAACCCCAGTCAATACCCCAGTTCTCTCTGTTGGGTGCCGTATAGAGCCCCGTTACCTCTTCCCACGTGCTTCCAGAGTTGTTGGACTTGAAGAGATGACCATACTGGGTTCCCGCGTACAGAACATTGTCCTCGTGATTATCTGCCTCTACCGTCCACACTTTCCTCACGTGAAGACCCTTGTTAGATAATTTCCAAGTTTTTCCTTTGTCCTTCGATGAGAATACTCCCTCAGTCAGAGTGGATGCATAGAAGTGACCTTTTCCATCCATCGCAACGTTGTTGACGCTCTCTCCAGTGAGGAAATGTTTGCTCTTGCTCCACTTTTTTCTGTTCTCGTCCGATTTGAAAAAATATGCTCCATTTACGGTGGAAACAGAAACAATTACTGTATCATCCTTCATATCAAGGAAATCTATGCAAGGCTGATTAATAAATATTAGCTTACCTAAATCAGGTAACTATTTGCCTGTGAACGTAGATGAAGAATAGTGAAGAAAGTTCCAACAGAAGATGGGGTGGGCAAAGTCTTGGCTTATGACACTACTCTGGTAACTCTCAGGGAGTCAAGCACCCTTCTAGAACGAGGTCACGTGATAACTAAGGCGGATGTCGCCAAATTGAAAGATTCTGGAGTTTATAGAGTTTGGATTGAGAGTAAAAAAGACAATCTGGTTTATGAATGGCAGATTTCTTCAGAGATAGCTGTAGCGCTCTCTGACGAAACCACTGAACCGGTTCAAGGAAAGCACGGAATTGCTTTCTTGACTTCGAAGGTTCCCGGAATTCTCAAGATTGACCGTAAAAAGTTGACTGATTTTAACACGAACCAAAGCGTCTTACTTATTTCAAAGAGTGAAAACTTGGCAGTGGGTATGGGTGAAATAGTTGGAGCCATAGATGTCGTCCCCTTGGCAATCAGCAAAGGAGAGATGAAAAAAGTGGTAAAACTCGCATCAAGAGGGATGGTGAGTGTTAAGCCATTCAAACTTTCGAAGGTGGGACTGGTTATAACTGGAACCGAAATATATGAGAAGAGAAAAAAGGACGAATACTTCGGAATTGTAAAAAGAAAATGTGACAAATACGGATGGAAAATTGTTTACAAAGAAATAGTTCCGGATGATAGTGAAAAGGAGATACAGGCAATAATGAAAGCTAGGGAATCTGGTGCTGAGGCGATAATTGTCACCGGAGGTATGTCAGTAGATCCAACCGATCAAACTCCTGGAACAATTAGAAAACTTGGAGCAAGAGTCTTGTCATATGGGATTCCTATGAAGCCGACTACGATGACAATTCTGTCAATCTGGAAAGGTCTCCCCTTATTTGGAATATCCGCTGGGGGAATTAGGTATAGCGAGTTCAACTCGATAGATGTCATGTTTACCAGAATGATGGCTGGAGAAATTCCAACAAAGAGGGAAATAGCGGGCCTCGGATACGGTGGAATGTTTTGGAATTACGATACCTCTAACAGCGGAACGAACTTAAAAAATTCAGGTAACGTTCGCACTCATTGATTTTTGATCTTGCTGCTTTCTCCTGATAGAGACTACTTCTGAAATTATACTGAGTGAGATCTCTGCTGGTGTGATTGCACCTAAATCTATACCGATAGGTGCGTGAATGGAAGTCAAGAATTCTTTCGAGACTCCTTTCGCCTCGAGTGAATCGAAATCGGACTTTATCCTCTTCTTGCTTGCCAGAAGACCTACATAACGCACCTTGTGTTTCGAGATTTCCTCCAGCACTTGGAGATCTCTAGCTCCTTTTGTAAGAACAACCACAAAATCATCTTCATTGAAATCAAAATCACTCAGTGGCGAATTGACAGGGTCGATCGTCACATCTGGCTGAGAAGTGACCATTGGATTTGGGTCGATGAGCGTAACGTTCATTCCAATAGATTTTCCAAGTGTTATGAGGCCGTCTTCTATTTCATCTCTTCCTCCTTGACCAACGATCACCAGTCTCTCATTTCTCCTATAAGGTTCCAGGTAAATGTCCATTATACCTCCGCAGTTTGTTTCAACGTGTATTTCGTCTTCCTTGTTCTCTCTCATTCCCACTATAGTCTCTTCCGGATTCTCCAGAAATACCTTTATCGTTCTCGCATTCCCCGTGCTAAGAACCTCTTTTGCCTTCTCTACTATAGCAGAGTCGGGGCAGGCTCCCCCAAGAGTGCCGTAAAGGACTTCACCCTTACTCGAGATTACTTCTTTGAAACCCGGTTTGCCAATCGAAGAGCCTGAAACTTTGACTACAGTCGCCACTACAAATGCTTCACCCTTCTTCACGAGATCAAAAGCAATCTGAGGAAATTCCCAATTGTTCAATGGTATTTGGAATCTAATTCTATATAAATCATTTTTCTCGTTAAGCGCATCACAAGATCTCAGTCAGTAAAATTAATGGATTTGTTTACCTTACTCGGAAATATATGGAACTCAAAGGGGAATTTGAAGTTAAATCGGATAGGCGAACTGTTTCTTCCTTCATATCCGACATTGACCAAGTTACTTCTATCATTCCTGAGGTTCAGTCAGCTGAGAAGTTGAATGAAATATCTTCAAAGTTGGTTGTGAAAGCAGGAAAGTCTGCCATCAAGGGAAAATTCAATTTGCTCTTAGAGTTGAAGCAAATTACAGAGGGTGAGAATATAGATATCTATGCCAGGGGATCTGGCACGACAGGCTCTCTTGATTTAAAGGCAAACTACAAGCTTGTGGATTTAGGGAGTAGTACCCTTGTAAAGTGGACTGTAAATTTGAACATAGGAGGGATGATAGCTACTATGGGTGCAAGAGTGATTAACAGCACTGCAGAAAATTACATATCAGTACTGACCGATTCTTTCAGAAAGGCATTCGAAAAATGAGAGAAAGGAAGAACAGTACCAAAATCGCGGCCCTTGTTCTCGCTGCAGGTGACTCTTCAAGATTCGGTAGCAACAAATTGCTTTTCAAAATCAACGGAAAAAGTGTTCTGGAGAGAACCCTTCTGGCCCTTTCAGGTTTTAAATTTTGTAAAACTGCGGTCGTCATTTCCAATACTGATCTTGACGACATTCTAGGAAACCATATTGAAAAAATACTGAACAAGCAGACTTCGCTAGGAATAGGGAAATCGATTGCACTTGGGACAATTTGTCTCCGGAAAGAAGCGTCGGGAATACTAATATTGTTGGCTGATCAACCCCTTTTAACCCTAGATGACATAAAAAAGATGACCGACGAATTTTTAGGAGATCCGACCAAAATTGTTGCTTGTTCTGTAGATGGAGAGGTTAGAAATCCCATTATTTTCCCTTCTGGCTACTTTGACAAATTGATTAAACTTAGTGGAGACAGAGGAGCCAGAGATTTGGCAAATTCACACATTGGTAACGTCCTGAGAGTCGAGATCGAACCCAGTCACCTACTCGACATTGATTCTATCGAAGACGTACCAATTATTGAAAAAAAATTGAAAGAGAATGAATAAATCAACTACTCCATCAGATCTTCAGGCATGACTGGAGTCTTTCTCAACCTCTTGCCGCTCGCTTTCTCCACAGCTCTTATCAGTGCGGTGGGAACACCGATTGTTGGAGCTTCTCCGAGACCTTTTGCACCGTGCGGAAGTGAAGACCTATTTTCTGCTATCTTGACCCCGAAATTCGGAAGATCTTCGGCTAGAGGAACACCTGCGTCTGAGATGCTTGAAGTGATAAGCTGTCCGTCTTCGCTATAGAACAGACCCTCGTGGAGAGTCTGACCGATGCCCTGTGCCATTCCGCCGTGGATCTGCCCTAGGACCATATCCCTGTTAAGAGCGCGACCAACATCATAGTAGGCGTTACATTTCTTGACTCTTACAGTGCCAAATCGGCCTATTTCCACGGTTGCTAAGTTTGCTCCAAAAGAGGTTAGTGAGAAAGGTTTCTCGTCAAAGACATATTCATCGTAGTTCCCAGATAACAGGGATTCGGAAGAGTAGCTTCCAAATTCCTTCTCTACATCCGTTCTCAACTTTTTGCAAATTGCGACTATTGCTGCTCCAACCAGTATTGCAGATCTGCTACCCCAGGCACCTTCTCCATCCCTTGTCACGCTGGTATCTCCCCTGTAAACCGTGACAAGTTCTTTCGAGACATCCAGCTCCTCATTTATGAGTGTCCTAATGAACGTTTCATGCCCCTGTCCGTGACTATTTCCTCCCAACCAGACACCAATCCTTCCATCCTTGACTATCACCCTTGCACTCTCACCGGTGTAGGTTCCTGGTACGAGCACAAAAAATGACAGCCCAACCCCTTTTGCAAGTTTCGCCTCCCTCCTGTATTCTAGCTCCTTTATTGCTGTTTCAAAGAATGGCCTCGCTGCATCTATCTTCATTCCAAGTGGAGAATTGAATGGTTTATCGCTCATATTCAGTAGTCGCACATCGGCTGGATCCATTTTCAGTTCGTCTGCAAGCAGGTCGAGCATCCTTTCGATGAAGAACGATGCTTCAGGTCTACCAGCACCCCTGTATGGTCCCTGAGGAACCTTGTTTGTTAAAAGTGCTTTTCCAGTGACAAATGCCTTTTCGATGGCGTATGCGCCCGTCATCATGGATTCGATAAAAGGTACAGAGAAGCCTCCTGACCCTGATCCATAGGCGCCTGCATCCACCATTATTTCCCCCTTCATCCCCGTAATCTTCCCGTTCTTCTCCGAAAATATTTTCACTTTTCCTCTGACTCCCCTCCCCGGGTTTGTTGAGGTCAGATGCTCCCGTCTTGTCTCGATCCACTTCACAGGCTTTCCATACTTCATGGACGCAAATGATGCAATTGCGTATTCAGGGTAAATACCTCCTTTCGAGCCGAATGCTCCTCCCGTGTCTGCCTGCATTACCCTCACTTTGTCTTTGCTCAAACCGAGCGTCTCTGCAAGTCCGTTCTTGACACTGTGCACAGCCTGAGTAGAAGCCCATACATTTAGTACTCCTCCTTCAAAGCTTGCAACCAATCCCCTTGGTTCTATTGGATTTGTTGATATTCTATCATTTTCTAGTGTGTCTTCGAGTACTATAGGAGAAGAGGGATCTGGAAAATCATGTCCTTTGACTGCCTCTGAAAGAATGTTACTCTTCATTCCTTTGTGGATAGGCGGCGAGGAAAGTGCTTCGTCCATAGTGACCACGGGTTTAAGAGGTTCATAATCTACTTCTACTGAATCTAGAAGATCTTCGGACTTGTATCTATCCCCTGCAAAAACAGCAGCGACAGGCTGTCCAACGTAGTTCACAAAACCATTAGCAAATATGGGTTCAACTGAGGAAGCTTCCCCCTCGCTAGCTCCTTCCCCTACAGAAGCGATCTTTGCACCTAGATCCTTGCTGCTGATTCCTCCCTTTAGGCTGATTATTCTTGCCCTAGCGTAGGGACTCCTCAAAACAGTCATAAACAGCATACCTGGAATTTTTATGTCGTCCACGAAGTGTCCGGCACCTTTCACAAATCTGGAGGAATCGTACTCCAACTCTCTATCATTCCAGTCGATGGTAGGCATACTCATCTCACCTCAATTTGTTGTTCTTCCTTCTCCTTCTCTTTCAAAAGTTGAGCGCCATACTTCACGGATTCAATTATGCTCTGGTAGCCTGTACATCTGCACAAGTTCCCCGAAAGATTTTTTCGTATTTCCTCTTCAGTTGGATTTTTGTTATTCTTTAGAAGCCAGTACGAAGTGAGAATCATCCCCGAGGTACAATATCCGCATTGCAAGCCATGCTTTTCTAGGAATGCTTTTTGCAACGGATGTAGTTCGTCGTTTTTTGAAATACCTTCTATTGTAGTAACATCCCTTCTATCCGCCTGAACGGCAAGCATCGTGCAAGACTTAACAGCTTTTCCGTCTATCAGAACAGTGCATGCACCGCAATTTGACGTGTCACAGCCAACATGCACTCCGGTTAGACCCAGATTCTCCCTTAAAAAATGTACCAATAACTCTCTGGGTTCAACCTCGGAATGTATGTCCTTTCCATTTACCCTTGTTCTAATCTTGACTATTTTCATCTATCTCACCAACCCCCTCTCAAATGCTAAGTTTATAGCCTCCTCGGCTATCCGACCGAGAACTTTCCTCTTGTAATCCGCCGAACCGTAAAAATCAGTAGAGGGTTCTGCTTCCGAAACTATTATTCTAGCTGCCTCCCTCGCAACTGAGTCGTTTATCTTTTTTCCTTCAATGTATCTTTCTGCCTTATTTGCTCTGGTTGGTTTTGGTGCGACGGAAGTAAGACCAATTCCAGCGCTCTCGACTGTCTCGTCTTCTGCGAGTAAGAGATTTACGGCGACTGCTGCAACTGAAAAATCACCTGCACTCTTCTTCTGCTTAATGTAGCACCCCCCGGAACTGACTTTCGGTATTGGTAAGAGTACTTTGCCAAGGATCTCACCCTCTTCCAATGACGTTGTGAAGGAATCGGTTATGAAAGAGTCGGCATCAACGACACGTTTCCCCTTCTTTCCGACTATTTCCAACTTAGCCTTCGTGGCTATTGCGACAGCAGGCAAGTCGTTTGAAGGATCACCGTGTGAAATGTTACCTCCAACCGTTCCTCTGTTCCTTACAAGTGGGTCTGCGATCTGGAATGCAGCCTCGTGTAGTATCCTGTACTTTTCCTTTACAAGTTCATTTTCTTCGAGTTCATTCACTGTAGTTAGAGCCCCTATTTCCAGAAAATCTCCTGTTTCCCTGATCTTGTTCAGTCCCTCCACCCTTGAGATATCTATGACGTAAGAGTATGCTGCAATCCTCAATTTCAAGAGTGGGATGAGGCTCTGCCCTCCTGCCATTATCCTTGCTTCCTCACCGTATTTTGAAAGGAGTTCCAGCGCCTCTTCCATTTTGGTTGGAGCAAAATATTCAAATGAAGATGGGTGCATCGATGTCCAAGATTAATTCATATTTAAGAATTGAGAGTTCCGATACCTAGGGCATAATCATTCAAAATAAATCGTGAATCTCCTTTCAGAAGCTATTTTATTCCGTGACAGGTGATGATCATATGTAAACCTCGGCACGTCGTATCATTAGATCTAGAAGTACCAGTTGTAAACTGCTTTTGCCATTAGGACCCCACCGTACGTAAAACCAAAGAAAGTTGTGTTGACATATTCACCACTCACAAGGACTGTAGAGTTCATTGGAGGCAGAGTTCCATTATAGTTGACCAATAACACAGTTCCGCTGTCATTCAAAAGAAACACTGAATGACCGTTTATGCTAAATTCACTGTACACCTTCCCGTAGACATAGTAGTTCTGATCGTTCTTAAGGTGGTGTGGATTAGTTGCTAGTGCAGAAGGAATAAGCGCGTATATCGCTATGACTACTACTATTGCCAACAAAATACCAATCTGGAGCTTCTTGCCCACTTTTCACTAGCACAAATTCTCTATATTAACCAATCGGAAATTAAAGGTTGAAATTTAAAAAATATCGCAAAAAAATAGTCAATTACTTCCAATCCTTCCTTCTAGAGATGTATCTATTGAAATCATATCGCGTTTACGGCAAATCCGGCAATGAAGCCCAAGATCATACCGATATACACAAGTGACTGTGCCTTCGCCTGATCAGCTTGTCTGAACAGATTTCTAAACATGGGTATAATCACGTAGATGATCGCACCCACAGCGAGTCCATCAAAGAGGATATTAAGATATGGACTGACATAGTCGTAACCTATCAGACTTCCTGCTATCGTTGGGAATCCACCTATGAAATAAAGTCCTGCAAGATATCCGATCTTAGGTCTCTCTCGACCAATGAATGGCGAGACTATAGGAAAACCCTCAGTAAAATTCTGCAAGATGAAGCCTATGAGGATCAATAAGAAGAGTCCGGTTAAACCGACAGCGTATGCTGCACCAAAAACCAGACCTTCGGTAAGATTCTGAAGACCCATCCCTATCGCGACTATCGAAGCGATCCTTGCAGGGACGTGAGTTTCTCGAGAAGCCGCCCCTCCTCTTAGGTTCTCCACCAAGTAAAGAATCCCAAACAGACCAGATACAGAGAGTAGGAATATAAGTGAGAGGGTTGGGTCTGCGACATAAGATCCTGAAGAATAGATCTGAGATGCGACGTCCGAAAATATATCACCTGAAAGAAATATCAAAATTCCCACAGCAAAGGAAACCAAGACGATCAACGTCTTGGGACTCATGTTCTTCCTCAGAATGATTGGGAAAGATAGATAGATTGAAAATCCCATTACCAGTGCAAGGCCCAGCATTTCATATAACGAACCGTTAACCACGTCTTCTACCTTCTAAAATTTCTTTGCTTTGTACAGAAAGTCCATTCATTAATTAGGTTACCCTAATTTCATTAACCGTCTTGAAATATAATCTTTACCTCGCTTGACTGAAGACAAGAATTGACAAATTGGAGCACAAACAGATTGCAAATGCGCTTCAAAAATCGGACATCAATACACTTAATTATCGCACTGGTATTTCTGAGCTATGATGAAGGAGTTACACGCGCCACGGGGCACCAAATTGAATACAAAAGGCTGGAGTCAAGAGGCCGCGTTGAGGTTACTACTTAACAATTTAGATCCAATGGTCGCAAAAGATCCGCAGAATTTAATTGTATATGGTGGCAAGGGAAAGGCCGCAAGAAACTGGGAGGCTTTCGACAAGATCGTTAATTCTTTGAAATCTCTGGAAAATGATGAGACACTTCTAATACAGTCGGGGAAACCCGTAGGAATTTTCAAGACGACGGAGAATTCTCCAAGGGTGCTCATTGTTAATTCTCAGATAGTCCCGAGATGGGCAACGGACGATGTCTTTTGGGATCTGGAAGCAAGAGGTCTAACAATGTACGGTCAAATGACGGCCGGTTCGTGGGTCTATATTGGAACCCAGGGTATCCTTCAGGGAACTTATGAGACGCTTGCTGCACTGGCTAAGAAGGAATACGGCACTGATTCCCTTAAGGGTAAGTGGGTACTATCTTCCGGATTGGGTGAGATGGGAGGTGCACAACCACTTGCCATCAAAATGAATGAAGGCGTTGCACTCGTCGTTGAAGTGGACATTGAAAAAATAAATAGAAGACTCAGGGACAAGTATCTGGACGATTGGACTGATTCTCTCGACAAAGCGCTCGCTCTAAAGGACGACGCTCTAAAGAATGGAAAAACGACTTCAATTGGACTCCTGGGGAATGCTGCAACTATTTATGAAGAATTGGTAAGAAGGAAAATTGTGCCTGATGTGGTCACAGACCAGACTGCTGCCCACGACCTCAATCTGGGATACATACCCGAAGGTTTTGATGTCGGAGAAGCATACGCTTTCAGGGACAAGAATCCGGGTGAATACAAGAAGAGAGTTTATGAATCCATTATCAAGGAAGTAAAGTCAATAGTCTGGTTCAAAGAGAAGGGTTCCAAGGTATTCGATTATGGAAACAATCTGAGAACGAGAGCAAAGGAGGGAGGCTATGCCAGAGCATTCGAAATTCCTGGCTATGTTCCAGGTTATTTGAGAGATCTCTTTACGATTGGATCCGGACCATTTAGATGGCTCGCACTTTCCGGAAATCCCGATGATATTTTTGCTATAGATGACAAAATCATCAAGAATTTTGCGGATGATCAACACCTTGTTAAATGGATTAGACTGGCTAGGGAGATGGTTCATTTCCAGGGATTGCCGGCCAGGATCTGCTATGCAAAATATGGACAGAGAGAGCAACTGGGACTGATGATGAATGATATGGTCAGAAAAGGAGAATTGACAGCTCCCATTGCAATAGGTAGGGATCATCACGATACCGGGTCTGTCGCATCTCCTTTCAGAGAAACAGAGAACATGAAGGACGGCAGCGATGCCATTGCGGACTGGCCAATCCTAAATGCACTTCTGAATGCGATCTCTGGAGCTTCCTGGGTAAGCGTCCATCACGGAGGAGGAACTGGAATAGGAAACAGCATACACTCCGGATTGGTGATTGTCGCGGATGGAACCAAGAGTGCTGAAGATAGAATTAAGAGAGTACTCAACGCCGACCCTGGAATGGGTGTGATTAGGCACGCAGATGCTGGTTATCAGAGTTCAATAGACGTAATCAAGAAGGGTGCGAAATTCAAGACACCATACTTTCCTTGAATCTTCCGGCTACTAGGGAGGGCTGTATTGATTGGAGGCCACTTTAGGTAACTGCTAGCGTGTTAAGAAATTGCCGGTGACTTTGTATCTTCTTGTGATTCCTCTACTTAGAACCGTCGTTTTGCATATTTCAGTTCGGCACGGTTAGATCAACAAATCTTTTGAAGTGTGTTTGCTATCTACGATTATGAAATTCAAAAACCACTGGAAGGCGATATCTATTCTGGTGGTAATAATAGTCATCGTATCTTCGACACTAGCGGTGTTATCGCAGCCAGTGACGGTGAAAAGTCCAGGTCCAGGAGGCGACTGGGTTATTAAAGGGAATGAAACATTCGTTTACGAGGATTTGATATTTGTATTTCCTTCATTAAATTCCACTCATATATCTGGCACGGTAAAAAGCAACTCATCCAGTTACCTAATATTTCTCATGACTCCGGGACAGATGTTTGAGTGGTTGAACGAGTCTAACAGGTCTATGTGGAATAACAACGCTGTTCGGGGAAGTTTCAACGGAACAAGTCCGGGAGAAACCATTAGCACAGCTACGAATATAACTCCACCTTTCTTTCTGAATAGCACAGGAGGTTCAGGGAATTTGCAGTTGTCGTGGGGACTCAGTCAAGATACGAGTTACGTGCTGCTCTTTATCAGCGGCCCCGGAACCAATCAGGTGCTGTCAATTAATACCTATCTGAACTTAAGTTACACATATAATCGAATTTGAATCCTAGGTTTGGGATTGCCCTGTCCATTAACTGAGGTTGATGCTTTCATTCCTAATTTTGTATCTTTAGAGCGTCAGAATACGAGCTTGTTGTGAGTGACGAATTATAGCTGCCCCAAACTATATTATCTCTCTTCTCAATGGTTTCGACCAAGGTGTTTGATGCCGTATGACCAACACAAACACCTCTCACTAAATTCCAGGTAGACCTTTTCCGAAGTGGACTTGTGAATTGTTTAGAATGCTAAGTAGCTACGAATCATTTATATAGAAGAGATAACTCGTGTTTCACGAACTTTCTTTCACAGACTGACGGTTTCGGAGATCTCAAGGGAGGAAGCGCTCCCCTGGGTCCATCAACACGCTCGTCGATAGATATTCCATCGGGGCTGTCTAAACTTTCAGGTGGAAGCAGTTCGAGCCTTGATTACGATTCAATATTCTCCTTGGTTAGAAAGGCGGTCAAGAATACATTGAGAAAAGAGAGAGTTGGATTGGGGCTCGCACTTGCGGATTTGCCTTCACAACTCGGTGCATTCTGGGAAGTTGGCGGAAACTACATAGTAATGAACAAGAATCTCTTGGACGCTTTGAATTATGCGAATCGCCCAAGAGATGAAATAAATTCATTTATTTTCGTAATCCTGATGCACGAATATCTACACTCGCTAGGCATCCTTGACGAATACAAAGCTAGAGCAATGACTGCTCGGATCTGTGCGACAATATTTGAAGAGGGACATCCCGCATATGAGCTAGCGACGAAGGACCCCTGGCAAGTCTATCCATTCCTGATGCAAGTCCCAAATGGGAAAGGGGAGAATTTTAAGATCATCGGAAACTTTGACTCTGATACCGTTTCCTATATCATGTGATTTTTCTCATACAGCACCTTCTTAAGCCTAAAATGTGCTATTCAACTTCGTGGGGAAATTCACCGTACGAGCACTAACTGCTCACACTTACGACCACATTGAGTTCGTGGACGCTGAGGGTGAATGGCAATGTTGCCGATGAAAATTGGATCTGTTCGTGTCCATTTCCTTCATTAATCTGCTTGATGTCTATCCCCTTGATTGTCGACAACTTTTCCAGGATTGAGTTATAAAATTGATATCCAAATATCGAGAAATAAGTAAGAGTGAAATTTCCACCGAGCAGGTAAGAGTTTTCAGATGCAGCAGTTAACGAAAGACTGATCGGTGATTGGGAACTTATGGTTAGAGGACCACCCATCAGATTTACGAGATTAAGCTGAAGATTTGTAGATCCGTTTGATGGAGGCCAAACCTGCAGTACATTTGACTCAAGCGAAGTATTGACGAATGGATTGCTCCCGTACTGTTCATAGAAGAGAGATGACAGTTCAAAAGAAAATGCCTCGTTTACGAAATATCTATTATTCGTATACACCGACAGAGTTCCTCCTGAGCTGATCTGCATTGTCGAATTGTTTACAAGCACATACCCGGCAGATGCCTTGGATGATTGTGTGAGTGCAAGTTCACCTACGGTAGGAGAGGCAAACAGGGGAACATATCCGGACTGGAGTTCGAATGTAACAGATGTCGTTTCTCCCTGCTGGTAATTCAGGGATAACAAACTCACTGCGCTTATGAACTGCATCATGTCATTGTTCAGGCCAGAAGTGTATTGTTCCTCGTAGGAGGTCATTTCTGCCGGAACATAGCTGGTTACGAACAGGCTAAGCAGGAATATGAAAATGAGTATCGCAAATATAGCCCCAACAGCAGTTGCTACTCCATCTTCTTCATAATTAACACTCTTCATTTTAAGAGCTGCTCCTTTCTTTGTTCTCACCTTTAGTCTGTGAACCCGGTTTCTCAATCATTCTGTGAATTTTGTCTGCAAAATTGGAGAACTTAACACTATTGTCTACGGCCAACCTGTCCAAAAGATTTCGTCTCTTTATCAATTCCATCTCAAATTGCTCGGAAGTGAGGCTCACGTTCTTGAGCAGTTTATTTTGGAAGTAAGAGTGTCCGCTGAAAGCAAACTTGTCGGTATCCGGATCCCATTCAAAGACCGTGTTAGTCACTACCTCGTTCGATGTTTTCTCTAAGCCGACTATCTCAACTATCTTCTTTATCCTTCTGACGGTATCCTTTCCGACCTTAGCTAGAGTTTGGAGTATAACTATGTCCAGCGAAGTTATCATTGCTCTCGGTATATCTAGCGGTTCCCCCTCTAGTCTGTGGACAAAGGAGGACATATCGTTAGCGTGGAAAGTACTGATTACGCTTTGACCGGTGGACATAGCCTGAAAAACAGTATACGCTTCGCGTCCCCTCACCTCACCCACAATGATGTAATCAGGTCTCTGCCTGAGGCTGTTTACAAGAAGATTGAACATGTCGAGCTCTCCGACCCGTTTCATTGTGGCGAGATTCACATCGCCCGTACCCGGTCTCGTCAGCATCTGGATCCAGTTTTCGTGTGGTATGTTCAGCTCTCTTGTATCCTCTATGCTAACCAGTTTCTTTTCAGGCGGAACGAATAAGAGAATTGAGTTGAGAGTTGTTGTCTTGCCAGTAGCAGTGCCTCCTATGACGAACATGTTTTGTCCTGCCTCAACTGCCTGCCACAAGTATACAGCAATTTCAGGACTCATTGTTCCTATTTTGATGAGCTCGAGCGGAGTGAAAGGTTGTTCTCTGAATCTTCTTATCGTGAATGATGATCCGTTCTTGGTGACCTCCCTCCCTAGCGTTGCCTGCAATCTAGCTCCATTCGGCATAGTGCAATCCACCATTGGAACCGCTATCGAAATGTGTTTCCCTGAGCGTTGAACTATACGTCTCACGAAATCATCTAATTCGTCTTCATTTTCAAATTCTATATTTGCTGGTATGGAGCCAAATTTTCTATGCACCACATAAATTTGGGCGTTGGGACCAACGCATGAAATGTCTTCTACGTTGTCATCAAGAACTGGAACTTGAACCGGTCCATAACCCTGTAGTTCTCTTTGAAGCAGATAGAATATTTTCTCGAGATCAATCTTGGATAGTCCACCTTCCCTTGACTTCTTGAAATCGGCTAGGAACTCTCTCAAATAATTGAGTCGCTCGTGCTCTGTTCGAGGAAACGACTTCAGATTAGATATCAGTATTTGTCTTGCAATTCTTGCCATTTCTGCTACTTCTCTTCCTACATCTGGTTCGTTTACAATGTAGGAGACCGTGCGCGTCCGTATATCCCTGACTATCTTGACAGAACTGAATGGTGGTTCTACTTCATATTCAACCACCAGCTCGAGACTCGCGCCCATTGCTGTTTCCTTGTGCAAATCAGAGAAATTGAGATCATTCAGAGGCTCCTTGGCAGTTCGAATCTGATTTACCGACCCATCAACACTCATTCTTACACACCTCCGATTAACAGAATCGAAATATATCCAATTACGGCCAATATAGCCGAATAGAGTAATCCGCTTCGCATTCTGCCATCAGCCAAGACCCCAGCCATTAAACCACTTCCAACACCTTCTAATATTATCACTCCGGTAAAAATTACCTTTATCAGAGGTATGGAGCTCAGGTTAAGGAAAGTGAAAAATGATCCAGAACTTCCTGAGACCAGCTGTTTTGACATTGCGGGAAAGAACCGTAAGTCGAGGATGATTACTGTCAACAGGAAGACTGCATACGCAATAAGAATTACAATCGTATAGCTGCTCAATTGTGAATACTTCTCCTTGGTGAGAAGTTGGGTCTCCTTTGAATTTTCGGCCACAAGGTTTAGCACCTCGGAAACATTTCCGCCAGATCTATTACATTCTATCAACGTACCTATCAGCTTCAAGATGAAATCAGATCGGTACTTTTTTTCGAATTGTTCTAAGGCCTCATCGACTGAAACCCCCCACTCGATCTGGGCTGCAATTTGCTCAATATCTTCAGTGAGGACTCCGTATTCTCCCTCAGAAGCAACCACTATCGAATCCGCCAAATTGGAACCAAATTTAGATGCCTCCGCGACATCTCTCAGAAAGTCCGGAAGCCTGCTCTCTATAGCATTCACTCTGCTTCTTGTCATCAGATTCTGGATTCCGGCAGGCGCGAGCATCGAGAATATTCCGATTACTACGAAGTCAAATAGAAGAACAAAGTTGTCGTGAAAAGATGCAAAGAGATAAACAGCTATTAGCACTGCAACCACACCTCCAACTAGTCCGGACCAAACGAACAATCTCAAGAGATTCTTACCTCCCTATTCACGCTTGACATAAGGAAGAGAAAGGTGGCAATCATCACCGGCATTACAAGAAATGAGATTAGGATAAGGAACAACATCGACATCCCGCTGGTGTTTTGTGCGATAACCGCCATAACAGCAAGTATTACAATCATAAACAGTGGAAATGCAACGCCAATAGTGACATAAGTCTCGGCGAATATTGATACACTCTCTGCGTTTTTCTTGAGTGATACCCTTAGTTTGTTTTGGTATTCTGTGGCCTTAGTAACAAAGTAAGGTTTCAACCTGGAACCTGCTGAAGACGTTGCAACTGCGCCCTGCAGAAATTTTTGCCACTCTACAGATGGGCTCATTCTTGCCACCTGCTGCACGGCTGTAAAAATATCAAGACCCAGAAGTTCAGTTCTGGTCGCAATCTTCAATGCCTCTCTACTTACCTCTCCATATTCTCTCTTTTTTGACAACTTTAGTATTATTGAATTGATTGGTACGTCAGCGCTTGACATGGCTGAGATGAACGCGAATGCAGAACCGAGATTCTCGTCTATCTTCTTTCCTCTTTGCGACGATTTGAAGCTCGGAAAAAACGTCCCGATTCCAATCACGACCACAATGGAAATTGGGATCGATATAGTAAACGGAATATAGGGTCCTTTAGCAAGGTAAGCAACAATGGCAGACACGGAAAACATGAGTCCAAGAATCAATGCAGCGAATAATATGCCGCTAATGTAAGTTCTCGAAGACTCTCCCATCTCTGCCTTGGAAAGTTCTGTTTGAACATTATCCAGGAATACCGAATTATCATTCGTAAAAAAGGGTGAAAAGATTTTAGTTGAAATCTTTAGAAATCCTTTCCTGAATTGGCCGGAACGAGCTACATCCTTGGCGTTTTCTAGTCCAACACTGGACAACTGATTATCTCTGAACAGATGAGTTCCCCCTTTCATCTTTATCTTCTTTCAGCTCCCTGGAGATTTTTTCGGGCTCCTCGGAATATCTCCTAAGGTATTCCCAAATGTCAGTATAATTTGTTATGTTCATGTCTGCTAGATACTTGATCAACTTACCTCTCTTGTTGAAATCTTCTCTAACTATTTCGCTGCTTACATTACCCTTATCTGCAATTTCCTTCAGTAACTCTGGTTCTCCCGTGAACGTAATCATATCCTTGGACTTATCCCAGCTGAAGATTGTGTTGAATGTGAGTTCATTCGACTCTGGATCCAGTCTCACAACTTCAGATACCTCCGTTATCCTCCTTTCTACACCTTCATTAATCCTGACCATCGATTGCTTGACGACACAGTTTACGGATGTGAGCATTGTTCTTGGAATATTGAGTGGATGATTTTCCAATCTCATTATCATGTCGTCTATGGATTCGGCGTGAATCGTCGTTATAGTAGTCTGCCCCATCGACATAGCCTGGAAGAGGTTGTAAGATTCCATCCCCCTTACTTCACCGACTATGAGATAATCTGGTCGCTGTCTTAACGCACTCACGAGAAGGTCAAACATGTCTATTTCTCCAGAATTTTTACCCATAACGAATCTCCCTTCGCCAACTCCACTTCTCGTGACAGCAGATATCCAGTTCTTATGAGGGATCTTGATTTCCCTTGTATCTTCGATGCTTACGATCTTTGATGTAGAAGGCACGAATAGTGTAATGGCATTTAGAGTGGAAGTCTTGCCAACTCCAGTGCCTCCCAGGACAACTATGTTCTTGCCGTTTTCGACCGAGAGCCAGAGGTACGCTATTAGATCTTGACTTGCCGTTCCCAGCTTAACTAGATCCACCGGGGAGAATGGAACTTTATTGAAGATGCGAATGCTGAATGTTCCCCCCTTTGCAGTAACTTCGTTTCCATAGGTTGCGTTAATTCTGTTCCCCTCTGGAGTCGAGGTGTCGAGGATTGGGTCCGAAACGGAGATCTGCTTATTCCCCTTCTGTGCAAGGTAAACGATGAAATTGTTCAATTCCTGTGTCCTGTCGAAAACTATGTTTGTACGCAGGTTCTGGTATTTCTTATGATATACGTAGAGAGGAATGCCCACTCCGTCGCAAGAAATGTCTTCCACATTTCCATCATATAGCAGAGCATCTATCTTCCCATAGCCCAGGTAATCCCTCCTGGCAAAATATTTCAGACGGGAAAGAGAGACTTCTTCAAGATTCGCTCCATCTTCGGAGAGTAGCTTCTTCAGGATCTGATTGATGTACTCTTCCCTCTCAGAGAAAGAGCCGAAGTTTATTGAGTTATCAGAACCATTGGAGAGAGACTTTTTCATCTTTTCGAGTATTCTGATCTCCCTCTCTTTTAACTGTTCTGTGGCAACTGAGTAAAAAATCCTTGAAGTTTCAAGGTCTTTTCTGATTTCTACCTTTACAAATTCGTTTATGAAGTATGAGTCTAGTACTTCGATAATTGTGCCATCCATCACTTTCTCTTCCACTTTGGTCGTGTAGGAGTGATTTTCGGGGATTTCATCGTTGTGGTGAATCTGGGGCACATAGTAGATTTACACCTTGAATAAAAAATGTATCGAAGTTCAGAAGAAATCCTCCAGCGTGCTCTTCTTCCTAACTTCTGTTGACTTAAGCGTAGATTCATCCATGTTGAATACTTCTGTTATTCTGGAGAGCGTCTGGGCGACCCTGTCCGCATAGTATTCGTAGTCGGGTTTGAAATCGAAAGCAACGTTCGGTAAGTACGGTTCAACCACTTGTGGTCGCCTCTTACTGTCGACCACCACCCACGAAACCTTCATACCTGGAACAAATTCTCTTCCCTTCTGCATCATCTTCTTTGCAGCCTGCACGTTAGCCAGCGAGTCCATTGCTTTGTAGAACTCAAAGTCCTTGACTGTCCTTGAGATAACGAGTTTGTCTGTCTCCACTCTTCCGCTTTTGATATCTGAAACGATTTCTTTTGCCCTTCTAAGTGCTCCATTGACGTCTCTGTCAAGTATGAAATTGAAAATTTCCATCAGCGCTTCTGACTGAAGATCGAAGGAATCAGTCCTTCTAATCTCGTAACCCCTAACTACTATATTTCCAGAATCCTGCTTAGGAAACAATATCTTGCCTGCGTACCTCTTCTTTGCACCGTGGGAGAAGAGTGGATCAAGTACTCTTTCGACTTCAATTATGATTCCCAGTTTCTTGAAAACGTCGTCCCTCAACCCGTTAGTAAGATCAACCGCCTCGTCCACAGTTGCTCTGCCTGTCTTTATGAAGATTGAATCAGTGTCCCCATATACCACCTGAATGCCATTTGAGGTGAAATCGGCGATTATCCCTTTGATTGTTTCCCTTGCGAATGCAGTTATGCTGGAACCTATATTCTGATCCGTAAACCTGTAGAAACTGGATGCAAATACACCGTAGAAGGAGTTCATCAATATTTTGACCTGGCTCTGCATGCTATCCAAGTACCTCTTCTTGTCTGGATCTGTTTCCTTCTTCATCATTGCCTTGTAATTGTCCCTGGTTTTCATCAACCTTTCCAGCAGTTCGGGTATCAGTCCTCTCTCTATTTTTGCAGAAACAAACTTGGTGCCATTCGGTGATATTACGTCCCCATCGGGAGAAATTGTCGTAAAACAAATATTGTACTTTATCATCAGGCTGGGATACATGCTCTTGAAGTCCATTACAGCAACCATGTCGTAGAGACCTGCTTCGATCGAGTGAACGTATCCGCCCTCGATCTTGTCAGCGTTCTGGTTCGTGAAATTGTTCATGGGCACTGCAATGTTCTTCCTGTCTGCCTCCCTTATTACAAGGGAGTCTATGAGGGTGGAGTTGCCCGAGTTCCAGACGTCGTCGAGCGGAATCATCGACACAGTGCTCATATTTTCATATTTCTCTATAACGCCTATTTTCTCGAGTATCTTGAGAGCCAACAGAGAGTCTTTGATACAGTATTTGACCACCCTGTCCTTGTCTTTCTGCCATTCCTGGTCGATACTCAGCCTGTCGACGTCGCCCTTTGATTCGTTCAACAACTCCTGTGAAACATAGGCAAGGGACTCTTGTTTTGGGTGTATTTCCCTCTTCACATTCCACCACGCATCAGCGACTACACGGCCATGAATCCTCCAAAATTGGTCCTGTATTCTCTGTGGCGTGCTGTTATCCCTCCCCAGATACATAGATATGTTCTCCTTATCCGCGAGCTTTTCCAAGAATGGAAGGTCGTATCCGTCTATATTGTATCCTGTTATGATATCGGGATCCTCTTTCTTTACTAGCTGTATGAATTTATCGAGGATGTCTCTGGGTTCCCCATATATCGCACCATCGGTGTATTTTCCCTTGAAACTGAATGTGTATCCGATAACGTACAGCTGCTGTGTCTTAATGCTGTTCTCTATGTCGAAACTCAGTACCTTCAGTGGGGGCAGAAAGTCCCCAACCTTTTCAACGCTATCTATATTGACTACGTGGTCAACTGTGAATTTGTCGCTCTTGATTTCTTCCCCGCTGAACTTGACACAACTCCCCAGGTCCAAATCATAGAAGAACCTGAAATGGAAAGGTATGTCAGCTGCCAGAATCCGATTCATCTCTGAGATATTCCTTCTGAACTCAGGCACTCTCCAGGGAGATTTGACGGTGAACTTGACGGCCTTTCTCGCCTTCCCCTTGTACCATAGTTTCTTCTCTTCGATACTGACCATTTCTTCAACAGACTTCAGCCTTCTTAGTTCGTCTTCCGTAGGATCAATGGCATAGAAGTAAGGGAGAAATTTTCTATACAGAAGCGCGAATGATTCTCCTTCCACGTTTCTCCCAAAGATCTCGATAACGGGTAACCCGTTTTCGTTAAAATAAGATGAAGTGATTACCCTTATCTGGTCTTGCATTGTCTTAGCATGATATTATTTCAAATATACTTTTTTAGATTGTCTTTCCTCCAAACTTTCAATAGACGAAGTCATTTTAAATAGTGCACTCGAGACATTTCAAAAAAGATTAATAATGTATTAGAAATAAGCGATGTGCGTTTTGTAGTTATTACTGGTGGAGTAATTTCTGGTATTGGAAAAGGAACAATCACTTCTTCATTGGCATACATACTCAGGCAGAGAAATTACAAGGTTGATATTGTAAAGATAGATCCTTATATCAACTATGATGCGGGCACAATGAATCCATATCAGCACGGTGAAGTTTTTGTGCTGAGCGATGGAACTGAAGCCGATCTTGACCTTGGGAATTATGAAAGATTCCTGAGCAGGGATCTGAAGAGTGGAAACAATCTCACTACAGGAAAAGTTTACAGGTGGGTCATAGAGAAGGAAAGGAAGGGTGATTTTCTGGGAAGCACAGTTCAGATCATACCGCACGTCACTGACGAGATCAAGAGAAGGATCAGGATGATCGGTTCTGAAGATAAGTCAGATATTGTGCTGGTAGAGGTAGGTGGGGTGGTTGGAGATATTGAATCGATGCCTTTCCTGGAAGCGCTGCGACAGATGAAACTGGAAGAAGATGGAAAGATATTCTTCATTCACGTCACTTATGTGCCAACTCTTAGAAGCGTAGGGGAACCTAAAACCAAACCTACACAGCACAGTGTGAAGGAGCTCAGATCCATCGGTATCCAGCCGGATGCAATTATTGCAAGGAGTGAGATCGAACTGGACAGGGAGCTAAAGGAAAAAATTGCCTTGTTCACACAGGTTGACGAGAAGGCAGTGATCAGCATTCCGGATGTGGGGGACATTTTCACAATGCCTCTTCTGCTTAATGATACCGTCTTGCCTAACTATATCCTGGACCGAATTGGTCTGAAATCCAACGAGTCAACCATGGAATTCTGGAAGGGAGTAGTCGAGAACATCAAGAATCCTTCACAGTGGATCACAATAGGAGTCGTGGGAAAATATGTCCAGATAAAGGACTCATACATATCCAATGAACACGCGTTCATGCACGTAACAGGGAAAACTGGAATAGGGGTCAAGCTAAAGTGGATCAATTCGGAGAAAGAAGATCGGATAGAAGAGTCACTCAAGGGCCTGGATGGAATCCTGATTCCTTGGGGTTACGGGCCAAGGGGCACTGAGGGAAAGATTAGGGCAATAAAATATGCAAGGGAAAACAAGATTCCACTCCTTGGAATCTGTTTCGGATTCCAGTTGACCGTTGTTGAGTTTGCGAGAAATGTTCTGGGTCTCAGTGGAGCCAACTCCAGTGAGCTGAATCCCGACACCAAATATCCTGTAATAGATCTTCTTCCTGAGCAGGTAGGTGTGAGCGACAAGGGTGGAACTATGAGATTGGGTGACAAGAAAATAAAAGTCAAGAAAGGAAGCCTGGCCTATGCTCTTTATGGCAAAGAAGAAATCGAAGAGAGGCACAGACACAGGTGGGAGGTCAATCCAAAATTCATAGATGACATCGAGAGGAATGGAATGCATTTTTCAGCGACGGACGAAAGTGGCACAAGGATGGAGATACTGGAACTTGACAATCATCCTTTCTTCGTCGGTTCCCAATTCCACTGTGAGTTCAGGAGTCGACCGGAAAAACCGTCAATACTGCACGAGGCATTGGTGCTGGCCGCATCAAGCTATAACAAAAATCGCAGAAACAATTTTATAGAACAGGAGAAAATTGCGAAATAATTAAATACCTAGAACTTATCTCAGTGACCTATGCCTAATTCTCTTAAGAAAGTAGGTACTGTTTTAGGAGTGAGGGAAGGAAAGCTCATAGCGAAATTGAACAGGGAGGTTCAGTTATCTACAAAGATTTTCGCAAAGGAGGGTAAGCCGCTAGGCAAGATTTCGAGAATATTCGGCCCTGTCAGCGCTCCTTATGTGGCTATTGATTCGAAGGGAGTTGTGGTGAAGGAGATTTACGTGAGGTGAAAGAATGGTTGAAGAAGAGAGGAAAAAAAACAAGAGGGACCTTTTCGAAGAAGTGACGAAGTGTCCCGAGTGCAGTTCTACCCATCTCGTCAGAGACTATGAGAGAGGAGAACTGGTTTGCCAGGACTGCGGCCTTGTGATAGATGACAGCTTCATAGATCAGGGACCTGACTGGAGAGCCTTCGATTCGGAACAATCGGAAGCCAGAGCGAGGACTGGTGCTCCGATGACATACACTATTCACGACAAGGGACTCAGCACTGAAATTTCATGGAAGAACAAGGATTCGTACGGGAAGAGCATCCCAACCAAGAGCAGGGCTCAACTATACAGACTGAGGAAATGGCAGAGAAGGATTAAGGTTTCAAACGCCGCTGAAAGAAATCTGGCTCAGGCTTTGCAGGAACTTGAGAGGATGGCATCCAATCTGAGTTTACCAAAGGACGTCAGGGAAACTGCTGCTGTAATTTACAGAAGAGCAGTCAAGGAAAACATGATCAGAGGAAGATCAATCGAGGGAGTTGTCGCCGGCTCAATCTATGGCGCATGCAGGCAAATGGGTGTACCGAGGACGCTCGAAGAAATTGCATCAGTAACCAGGATCAAGAAGAAGGAGATCGGAAGAACTTATAGGATGATGAGCAGAATTCTCCAGCTAGGAATATTTCCATCTAGACCCGAAGATTACATCAACAGGTTCTGTAACAGGTTGAGACTCTCCAACGATGCAAAGAAGAAAGCAATGGAAATTCTGAAAATGGCGGAGAACAGGGACCTGACATCTGGAAGGGGACCAACAGGAGTTGCAGCAGCGGCAATCTACATCGCGAGCATTTCTCTTAACGAAAGAAGGACACAGAGAGAGGTAGCCGAAGTAGCGGGAGTTACAGAAGTTACCATAAGAAACAGATACAAAGAACTCACAGAAAAGCTTGGGATAAACGTAGAAGTCTAATCGACATTCTTATATTTTTTTAAACCATTACCGCCTGGGGCCCGTAGCTCAGTTCGGTAGAGCATCTGGCTTTTAACCAGGTGGTCGTGGGTTCGATTCCCACTGGGCCCGTCTGTGTCCATGACTTGGTCCTAAGTCCTGCTGATTGAGGACGGCACGTCGTTAATCTGTATAGACCCATCAATAAACGTACTCAGTATCCTTGGAAAAAAATAAACCGTGTTAGTTATGGGGGTTATAGGGAATAAGAACGGAAAGAGGAATTTCAACGATATACCAAAATCTAGTTTTAATATGATATCAAAAAAAACTGAAAGATCTCATGGAATTCAACATAATAGCAAGTAATGGAGTAGTAAAGGAATAAAAACCAGTTGACTCCCCTGGGAGAGAGGGTCAGAAAATCAATCCTTCCACTTCTGAAAATGATGGAGCAAGAGCCGTTGGATGCTTTCCGTTTGCTAAGGTAATGCCATCTCACGCCAGTGGGAAGCCAAAAAAAGCAAAAACGCTTCGCGGAAGACATAAACGAAAGCCACGCTCAATTTACCAATGCTGAATTTAATAAGATACCATCACAAGCGAATGGGATAGAATTTACTCCTTTAACCTCCTTGACGGACTTACAGAGAAGATTAATGGATACCAAAAAGAGGCGCTCAACCTTGTGTGATAATAGAACGAACAGTTTTCCAAAAATTCCTGTATCCACCGAAACAGAATTTTAAAATGTGATTTCCAAGTCAAATCAATTCTTATAAATCATTTAATGATGGTAAAATTTACTAAGATAACCAAGAAAATTGGATTTTATTCTCCAAACATAATATGAGTTGAACAATCTTATTATACCTCAGTTGTT
>JAJYRY010000089.1 GCA_021793855.1 Thermoplasmata archaeon | reverse complement strand
TTGGTCAGTGCACCGTTCATAACGTTGTCAATCTCCGCGTGAAGGGCAGAGTAAGGAATCGAGAAGAGTTCCTTTCCGGTAGTGCGGTTGAGTCCTATCAAGTTCCACAGGTCTATGAGGACCATCCTATCATTTAAGTAGATGCCGGGAACATTTGTGTTGTATTGGGCAGGAGCTTTTAAGATTGTTTCCCAGAACGGCAAAGGTGAGGAAACATTTGTTTCAATGGGGTACTCCGCCACCGTTGTGTTCCTTCCTCCGAGTGAGGTCCATGCGAGATACAGTGATGTTCCGGCTACCGAATATGCTCCCATGGTTGAAAAATCGATGGGAACTCCTATGGATTCCGTGAGCCCCATACGCCCATCAGATACGTTGAAGGAAACAATGAAAACATCCCCAGCCACATTCTCCCTAGATCCGTCAGCCAAGAAACTTTCGCCTGTTCCGATAAAGTAAAGGGTTCCGTCTACCATGTGCAGAATAGGATCGGTATTTGCAGATGGAAGTGTCAGATTGTAGTGCCAGATGACCTTCCCGCTGTTCAGCTGAACCGCTAGAAGCACCCAAGGTACCACGTTCTGCCCAAAGGATTCATTGGCATCCAGAAGAATATACAGAATACCGTTTGACGTAACCTCAATACTGCTCGGGATTCCAGATAAATTTTTCTGCCATTCGGCTGGAAGTGGCTCTGTAGGGAAGGAACCAGTAGGTTGTTCCTTGCTCCCTCTATTGAGGGTTACGATGGTGATAGCACTTGCGACAATGATAACAGCAATTATCACCAGAGTAGTAACTGTGATAGCTCTTTTTTTCCTGCGATCCATCATATATGCATCCAAACTCTTTACTTAATAATTATTAGAGATCTTGTAGTGATGGAGCTGCATATACCACCTAACGTTAAATTCCAGGCAGATACAGTTGCAGGGATAAACTCCTAAGGAAGGAAGGACCGTACGGGAATCCATTGTAAGTACGAGAAGGGGAAGATACCCTTAGACCAATAACAAAAATAGGGAAGCTTAAAAGGGTAGAATGTGAATGAGTGCGATGCCAAGCAAATCCACGAAGAAGAGCAGCAGAAGTGTGAATACGAAAGCCAGAATAGAAAGGGCAAGGCTGCGCATGAGACCGACATCATAAACTATGGCAATAACAAGCAGAACTCCCAGGAGCCCTGCGATAATACAGAGAGGACCTAATATTAGTCCGAATAGGAATGCAAGGATGAGGAAGGCCATTACGGAAAGGAAAGTTGCGGCCATTGCCGTCAGTAAATCAGACTTCCCTGGTGCTATGACCTTCGATGCTAAATAGACGGGGAGGGAGACTATAGCGAAGATGAGAATTACATAGGCAATGATCAGGAGAAGGGTGAATGCTAGTCCTCCAAAAAGCAGGGTTGTCACATCACAACCTCAGTTCAAGACACTTTGAAAAATGTTCAATCGCCATCAGGCTCGTAGAAATCTACCTTCCCGCACTTGCACATTATAAATTTTATTGAACCCTATGAGACCCGATTCCAGCCACACAGGAACAGACCAGCAACGCTCGCATAACTCCCCTCTCCTTAACTTCATTTTGCCCACGTTCTTCATCGCTGAACTGCAGTTCCAGTACTTTGCTTCCATCGATACGAATTATGCTCATAGTAAAAGCATTACCAATTTAACCATAAGCCAAAATTAATCCCAGTCTGTATTGGTTAGCATTATGCTACCCTAGACCGTTCGGACTATATGGTCAGTTCATACGGTGGTATGACATTCTCGTTCTCGGGAAATTATTATATGAATCATTAGATTATGATGCTATGCTAGACAGCGATGCATCCACAGCAAAAACATTGACGCTTGTTGCCATAATACTCCAAGTGGTTTTCTTCGTGATTGGAATATTTGAGGTCATTGCATTAGTCTTGCTATTTTCCTTCAGGCCCAGCGTAACGACTTCCACCGGAACAACAATAACAAGCCATGTGGTACCTCTTAGTGGACTTGCCATCATTTCCCTTGTGTTCTCATTCGCATTGTTGATAGGAATACTCTGGATATTTCTTGACTATTTCCTCATCTACAAGAAACTCAAGGAGGAAAGGGTCAGGGAGGCAGAGACACCCTCCCTGGTGCTGGGGATAATCCAGCTTATTTTCGGTGGTCTCATTCCTGGAATACTCCTCATAGTTGCGTACGTGAAGATAAGGGATTCCGTGCACAGGGGAAACGGTATCCCCGCTGGGGGGAGGTAGATGTTCCTCCCGCAATCATTTATTCTCTCTCCCTCAGTTGCGATTTCGGGCTCCGTTGGCGGCGTTCCAATTTCTTCCATAATATCGATAATACTCACATTCGCTGCGGGCCTCTTCATAGGCCTTGCTATCAAGAAGGGAATAATGGCTTTCGTCTTCGCCATCATAGGTTTCCTGATAGCATCCTATGTGGGGATAGCGTTCATCCCGAAGGTATCCATATCGTACGAGATTCACAAATGGTCCTCATTTTTCCTGACTTATGTCTCTACCGTGAAGTTCGGCGCAATTCAGCTCACCCTCTCCGTGGTTCTTTTCCTCATAGGCCTTGCGATAGGGTTGTGGAAGGGATAGGCGGCATAGATGTCCAGGAAGGAGAAGCGTTCCATCGTCAATGAGACCATGCATTCACAACAGAAGAAGATGAACGCGAGGGTCGCGGGGATGGCAATAGCTGTAGTAATAGTTCTGGTGCTTGGAGGTGTTGTATTCCTTGACGTCATTCGCAATGCCAATTCAATGAAAACAACGGAGCACAATGGAATATATTTCTATGTTGAATCGGCCAAATTCACCAATTCGAGCGGTTCATGGTCTTTCAACACAACTGTGAAGAATACCGGCACTGTTTTCATCAGTCTCATCACCATTACCGTCCCTGATACGGGATCAACTGTGGGAACCATTCCCTCCATACAGGTAGGTCAGACAGCCAGCGGCACGTTTGCGATCAGCGGTGTGACTAATGGTACCCTCTACAATCTGGAATACTATGCAGTTTCAGGGAATCTCACATACGGGATCGCTTATCCTGTAGTTGCTTGATCTGTCTATCCCTTCGGTAGAGTAGAGCATGGAACCATAGTCGTCCTTAGTTACATCTGTGTGGAAAGGAAGAAAGGGTTTTAGATGGTAAGGTCACACAGGACAAAGAACGTGAAGTTGTGTGCCTAAGGAATGGCTTAATGAGGGTATTATGTGAAGATTCATCTTGAACATTAACCCCTCATTATTAGCGCAACATATCCAGTTCTATGATTATGCACTTCTGGCTGTGTAGTAAAATCTCCAGCCGGAGGGAAAACGTGAATACGAGAAGAAGGAATAACAAGAACATGAACACTCATGTGGTTGGGATAGACATAGGTGAGGAGAAGAGCAATGCAACATACCTCTCCCCTGACGGAGAGGTTAAGGAAAATTTCGAATTTGATATGAACACAGATGGATACAATGAGTTTGCATCCAGGATACCAAGGGAAACAAGGATTGCAATTGAGGCATCTTGATTGGCTTACGTGGTGGATAGAACACTCAGGGAGTTAGGCTATAGTGACATCACTATTCCTCATCCCCGTGAACTTTCATGGATCGTCAAATCAAAGAGGAAGAACGATAAAGTGGATAGTTTAAAATTGGCGAAGCTTCATCTAGTGGGCATGCTTCCAGAAACTCACCAGCTGTCAGAAGAAGAAACGATATTCCGTGATCTCCGGATACAGAGGGCAAAGCTTGGACAGGAGGTCTCTAGGATGGAAACATCCATAATAAGCTACCTCTAGAGGGAGGGTTTTTTTGATGCGCTTCCAGAGAGCAGTGAGAACTTCTCCGACAAGAGAAGGAAGGCAATGGAAAGCATCACGTTCAACAACGACAAGGATGTTATTATCAGGACATGATCAACAGGCTTGAATTTCTGCAGAAACAGACCCCTCCTCTAGAGGAGAGGATAAAAGCGAGGGCAGGGGAGTCTGGGGACGTTAAGCTCCTCATGATAATTCTCGGGATAGATTATTCGTATACTCTATTAACCTGATATTCTCAAGGGACGGATGGGATTATGCAGCTTAATGCATTAAACTTATTTTTTTACTATACCTAACACATAGATTACAAAAAAGTGTTAAAGGGTTGAAGCTACCTTAAACTTCATAGTTAGACAATCTTGAGTAAGAAATCATATCCTAGTGATTTAAGGAAACAGTTCTGGTGCCAAAATCTCCTATTTAATCTTGTCAGAAGATTAAATCAAGTTCAGACCATCAAAATTAACTATTGAAAGTAGTAATGTTCAAAAACTAAGAAGGTATATCTTTTAAATGCTGAAAACTTCCCTTGACAAGAAACTTCTTAATTTCAAAAAGATATTTGGGTCAGATATTGCCAATGACTCTTTAGGATATTCAATATTAAGGGATAATATCGACTCGAAATATCCCATGCCCCACGATAAGACTTATTCCATTGCAGGACCAGTTAGTGATTTTAAAGTTACAGGCAATTCCATTCAGGTGTTCTTCAGGAACGGATGTTTGGTTCTTTCGCTTGCCCAGCAAGACACGATTCATATGCTCTGGTCAACTGGGAGCGGGTCGGTAGAGCCAGATAACGGCTTCAGATTTGATGACATTAAATTTGAATCTGGTAACCTTGTGATTCTTTCAAAAAATTTAAGAATTGAAATATCCGAGAAAGTAGATTATTTTTACAGAGATAAACTACTAAGATCAGAGCTTTTACCAGACCTTGGGTCCCCCTTGACATTGAGGGCCATAATCCGTGAAGACAGTATTATCAATGGAACGGGAGAACG
>JAJYRY010000088.1 GCA_021793855.1 Thermoplasmata archaeon | reverse complement strand
GTGGATGTGTTTGTTTGGTTTTACTTTAGAAAAATAGAAGAAAATTCCATTTTTTTAAAATGTTATGTTCATTGTATCAGGTATATATTATATAAGAAGAGCGCTGACGCGTTCGGCGACTCTCTCTCTTTCACTGGGAATCAGTGGCTTTCTTTCAGGATTTTCAGTATAGGCGTTATTGAGCATTCCATGGACTTTGCTATGGCTCTTGCAGACAAGCCTCTCTCTTTCAGTTCAATGACCTTTCTCCTGTCTATGAAACTCCCATTCCTGGTCTTCAGTGCTGGTCTTCCGAACTTGACCCCTCGGTTCATAGCCTGTTCCCTTCCTGCCTTTGTACGGGAATTGATCATATTCCTCTCAAATTCCGCAAAAGCACCCAGAATTTGCAGCAGGAGCCTTCCATTGGGTGTGGTGGTATCTATGCCTGGGTCGTTGACGCTGATGAATCCTATGCCCTTCTGGTCCAGATATTCAAGCATTCTCAGCAGGTCTGATAGGGACCGGGCAAATCTATCGATCTTAGCGACAATGACAACCTTCGGCTTGGCATCAAGGGATTTTAGCATCCTTCCGAAATCCGGCCTCTGGATGTTCTTCCCGGACTTCGCCCGGTCTTCGAAGAAATCAAGTTCATAGCCCCTGGACTTCGCGTACTCTCTGATTATGGCCTTCTGCCTCTCGTTTGAGCCCTGCCTGACCTCTTCCTGGGTGCTGGCCCGAACATAGGCGAAAGCGAGTGTCATTTAATTCACAGAATTTAGGGGCGCATATGTTATTAAAATCAAGTGTTTAGTAGCGTTACTAAAATTACAAGTTTAGTGACAACCCTATAGCTGCCCTATCTTGACATCAGATAACTGACTTGAAAGAGTTATTGCAAATACCCTTTCTTTAGTTCTAACTCCATCTGCAGTAACCCTGTAACGGGCTCTTAGATTCAAGTCGCCTTTGATATTTGGCAATAATGCAGTAGAATCCACAAGAGCTTGCATTTGAATTACATTAGGCATGTTATGCAGTACGAAAAAGGCATCAAATTTCCTGCTTTCTGATGGAGGGATATCAATTGAAGGACTAATTATTTGATACCCTCTCCACTTCAACGGCAATTCTGAGCTTAGCAACTCAGTGTCATTGTTTTCATGCTTTAGACTAATGAGATACGCTTTGCTATTCTTGGCCGTTATCCTTTTGTGGAGATTCCGAACCTCAATGTGGAAAAAGCGACCATTTGGAGTGCCTGGTTGATTCTGGATTACTGCGTCACCATAATTATTCAGAGGATCGTTATCTACGGAAAGGTCTAAGGTATTTGGTGTATAGGCAAAATAAATCGTGAGAAGAAAACCAATTGTACCAATTATGGCAGCATACACCCCTATCCAGTCTGTCATTTAAACTAGATAGATATAACGAACACTTCCCTATATTATCCATGGTTACCAGTTAACCATCACTTGGTTAACCGTTTCCTTATTTCAGTTTCTACACTTTCCATGTCCTTGCCTTTCTCGTGTTCTATCCTATCAAGGTCTGAACGCCATTTCTTTATCAGATCGTCAGATCCGAAGTATTTTGAATATCTCTTGTAGGTTTCGTACTGCTTTTCAGTTACCTTGAAGCCAACAGTTTTCGTGAATCTTACCTCTTGCCTATTTGTCCCGGCTTCATAGTGTGTGTTCTGTGATATTAAGCTATCCAAGCCTCTTTTCTTGATATCAGACATTATTTCACCTTCAAAATTTTCTCGATTTCCTTTGTAAGTGCAATGTATGACTTGGATGCAGGAGCACTTTTCCGATATTTTACAACTGGTGAGCCTGCCATTGTCGAATCCGTTATGGTCACATTCCTTGGAATAACTGTCTTGAGCAGATTTTTTGAGTAGTGTTTCCTGACATCCTCAAGAACTTCCCTGGAGGATCTTGTTCTTGAATTGAACATTGTCATGACCATTCCAAGCAGTTTCAGGTTTTTTGAAAGCCGTGAGTTCACGAGTTCTACGACTCTCATGAGTTGTGTCAAACCTTCCAATGCGAAGAATTCTGCCTGTACTGGTATGAGGACGTAGTCAGATGCGACTAGCGAGTTGATGGTGAAGATTCCTAGACTGGGCGGGGTGTCTATGATCACAAAGTCGTATTTCCTATCAATTCTCTTGAGTTCGTTATCCAGAATATATTCTCGGCCAATCTTTCCTGTTAACTCCACCTCCGCACCAGCAAGGTCAATGATGCTTGGCACGATGTCGACTCCATCTTTCTGGATAATTGCTTCTTCTATCCTACCATTGAGCATTACATCATATATCGTATGTTCCTGGTCTGATTTGTTGATTCCAAAATGAGTGGTGAGATTTCCCTGCGGGTCGATGTCAACAAGAAGCACTCTGTGTTTCTTCGCTAGCAATGCTCCAAGATTCGCTGCGGTGGTTGTCTTTCCGCAGCCTCCTTTCTGGTTAGCGATGGATATGATCATCAATCAGACTTGTCTGGAAAGGGTTATAAGTTTATGGTTAACCTGCTTGGAGTAACGGTTAGCTGTTAACTAATGTTGGAAAAAGAGTTTTAGCACTTTTCAGTAAAATCCCATTGTGAGAAAATGGCGAATGACATTCCATCCGAGGTTCAGGCATTGGTATTGGGAGGTATTTTCCTATTTATAGGATACTCAATCTTGACCATGTCCGTACCTGCTGGGATTGGGGCAACTTTCATACACAATATTGGATGGGCATTCACAATAGGTGGTGTGATTAGCCTTATAGCTGGCATTTGGGCAGTAGTACAACGTTTTGGATGAGGGGTACCAATATGGGAAAAACTCCGGGTTATAGGTCAACACCAAGTCGGGTTGCGAAAGACCCAATGGATTATTTCTTTTTCTTGGTCTCGTTCTTGGCAGTCATAATACTCGCAATAGCCCCTCTATTTCTTAACGCTCTTTCTGAACTGGATTCCTTTACCAAGGTTATTGTTCCGCTTGTTATATTTGGCGCACTGTTTGGATATCTCGGAACAGAGATAGAATTGTCAAGAACAAGATCATTACACCTATCCACTGTGGTATTTCTTGTGGCTTTTTTGGTAGAAATTTACTTCGTGTGGTTTTATGTCTATCTATGAGGGTGACATTTTCTCGGTTTCTGAAAGCATATCTCTGAAAGCGTCAATAGTCATGACCAACACCTGACTTTCGACGCCCTGATATTTGTCGATAAGGTCCCTGTTAGGCACAATTATAATTACTCTGAGGTTTGTGCTTTTTATCCTGTCCTTCAAGTCTTCCATGCTGTGCTTCAGACCAGTCTCGATCTCCACCATGAAGAAGTCTGTTTCAATGTCAAATGCGCTTCTTTCTCCTGTGGTGGATATCCTATTTATGGTTACACCCAGGTCGTTCAGGATTCCCACCACCTGGCTCTGCATTCCTGTGTGTAGATTCGACAGATTTGGGTTCCTGGAATAGTACATAACTATCGGCTTTCCTTCCCTGAGATACTTGACCCTGCCCACTTCGTTGTTGTTTTTTAGTTCCTCAAGAGCGGATTTCAGCTTGAGCTTTGCCTGATCCTTCGTGATGCCATACTTTTCTGCTATTATTTTTCCCATTTCTGTTGCATAAGACATCTTCTCGCTGAGGATTTCAAGGGCCTCCCTCCTGTAGTCGAGGGTCTCCCCTCTCCCTCCGACTCCCACTTCCCTCTTTGGCTCCGATACCACCGCCGCGACCTTTCGTGTTTCCTTGTGCTCCAAGCCATTCGAAACGTAAGTGAATACCGGCGTAAATGACGAGCCTTCCGGGAACTCCACGTCTATGAACTGCCTTGGCTGCAGTATCTCAACGGCAAATCTCATCAGCGGATTGTATGATAGAAGGTTAAGGTCGGCATCACCCAGCCTGAAGGTGAACTTTGTTCCAAAGTTTGCCCTCATTTCAGGTAGTATGTCGATGAGATTTTGAGTGATGATCCAGAGCATTCCCTTGTCCCTTATCTCCCTGGACATCACATCGAGGATTGTGTGATATGACTTGGTGAGTCTATGAGCCTCGTCTAGGAGTATTAGAACGTCTTCTCTTTTGTGCTCCTCCATTTCCCTGTATATCTGCCTCAGCATCAGTTCTGCATAGAAATTCTGGGCCTGTTTTGTCGGAAGAGATGAGAAGTCAAAGACAATGCTTCCATTGTTCAGAGTGACGCTATCCATGTCCTCAATAACAAGGGTCTTCACGTTCTGCTCTATGGCATTTAGTGCCTCAACCTGATTCTTTGACGCTGTTCTCTTCCTTTCAGAGAGGCTTTTCATGAAGTCTTTCCATGTATCGCTCTCGGATGCGATCTCCTGCAGAAATCCAGGAGTCTGCTGCAGCTGTATGCCTGATGACGTCTTCTCTCCAAAGAAAGCCGTCATATAGGCCTCTGAAAAAGCATTTACGTCCCTGAAGGGATTTGGCAAACACTCCTTGGCGTCGATCACAGGAATTCCAAGATGCAGTTCATGATCATTGGGCTTGAATGAGAATATGATCGTCTCCTTGTCGCTGAATATGGATATAAGATGCGTGGTCAGATAGCTTTTCCCCTGTCCAGATACTCCTGTGATAGAAACGTTCCTGTTTCCCTTATGAGTCACATAGTCTCTGAGAGATGAGGCCTTGGGAGAGCATTCTTCTCTCCTGAACTTCCCCCTTTCACTGTCAGGTATGATGGCATAAGCAATAGCAGTACGGCCAGAGAATCTCTTGAGCCTCTTCTCTGGATGATAAAATAGCCTTTCTTCATTTCTTATGGGCAATTCGATTATGGGTCTGGATAGAACCTTTCGTGCATTGATAAGTTCAGAAAAGCCCATTTCTCGCATAATTTGACTTGGGCTTTTCAAATATTTATCCATTTTT
>JAJYRY010000087.1 GCA_021793855.1 Thermoplasmata archaeon | reverse complement strand
GCTTACTATGTAGGTAAAGTTTTCAAGTGAGCTTGTACTATTATTGCCTGGTACAAACCCATTATTCCATACTGACGACACTAGCAAAAGCGTAGTGTTGTTAGGCGTGTTACTCCCTTGGCGGAGAAATTTATATTCTAGGGGGGGAACTGTGGTTGTCAGGCGTTGTAGGAGCTGTATATGTATTCCGTAAATTTGGCTTATGGATGAAAATAAAAGGCTCAAGTTTGTATAGTTACCGTTAACCGACGTGACCTCTGATTGTATAGTGGCAATGATGAGGGACATATTGGTCTCGTTGGATTTCAAGCTTGAGATGGTAGAATTTTGCGTCAAAATGGTCGAGTTTTGAGAGGAAATCTTGCCATCAAGCTCTGAGATTTTCTGATTTTTTGCATCCATTTCCGAGTAAGAAAATGCGACAGTCGAGGCTAGAACAACTATTACTACAATCGAAACAATCGTTATTACCACACTGGCCTTGTATTTAACACGCATATACCCTCATCTGTGTTATACCCATATCTTTTTCCTTGTCTCCATCAGGGCTGACTTGTACCCCAATACCAGATACTGTAATCAGGGCCTCCATAATAGACAGTACCGTTGCTATATACTCCTCCTTGCCACACAATAAAATACGCCTCGTGCGATCCATACGAGTTATCCAATGTTACACTTATTGAGTTGTTGGTACTAGAAGAGAATTCCACAGATGTGTTAAAGGTAACGCTACCAACAAGAGGAAATCCCGCCATCACGCTCATGCCCGCAGATACCCTCGTTAGCTGTTGGGATCCATACGACCATCCAGTACTTCCATTGGCTGGAGCCCCTTCCCACCATTGGTGATTCCCGTGATAATTTATCACATCCTGCTCTGTCAGTGGATTCGTGGGCGGACTGCTGCTGGGTTTAAATGACAGATCGCTTGGATCATACTGTTCTACGTACGCTATACTACTACCATTCGCCGCAAGAACTCTCACGGCTTGCCCAGCAGCGTAGTAAGTCATATAGGGCGACGTAGATTCTGTCCACCAGACATCACTGCTACTTAACTGTAAATCAGTACCAACATAACCACTTATGTCATTCCCTAGAAACTTGTCTCCCGCATTTCCACTTAGCTTTGCATCAACACCAAACTCTATTTGACTTCCGAAGGTAGTTTTGACGGTTACGTTAGACGCATATGGATATTCATAAGTGAGGTTGTAGTCGATAGGAACTATCCACACGTTAACCGTATAGGAGGAAGACACGTTTACTCCCGTCTCCTCTGTTAAATATGGGCCATCTGACATATTTTGCCAGTACACATCCGCATCATAATAACAAGAGATCAGGGATGCAGACCAATACCCAGAACCACCGGTAGTTATGGATTCTTGAGAGCCCCCCTGGTACGGATTCGGAGAAAAAATGTATAGCACAACACCGCCAACCCCGGCCCCCTCTTGGTCGTAAATGTAACCGCTAAACTGCTCAAGAGGTTGTCCAGAACAAGAAATATATTGAGGATTCATTGATTGATTCTGAGTGGCCGCAGAAGTGAGGGTGGGCATAAACACTAATGATGCTACTACAACTGTAATGAGTGAAATACTAGCTATTCTTCTTAAGAGCTTTGACCCTACCTTGTTGACCTTATCCACTTCATTTCCATTAGTCAAAATTTTCACCTCAACTATTGCAATGTGGGTCAGATATATTATTACAATTTCGAAATTAGAAAAGTGGAACAATGCAAGTTTTAACTTTTGTCATAATACCCCTATTCCAGTAAATTCTGTCTACAACAAGTATTACAAGATCAATCATGATTTCTGGTTTGACTTGCGGGGTTACCTTTTGTAGTTCCGCCTCACTGAGCCAGCATATAGGTCCTGAAAGCTCCATTTTTTGAATCTTAGATCACTTAGAATTCAAAATGTAACTTGACCTCTCTTGCGTTGGTGCTTTAGGGCCAGAAGAATTGAGCATTTCGAAACAAGCTTAGAATTATTCAGCTAGAATCAACTGTGCAAGAATTCCGTTTTAGGTCTGGTTTAAACGGTTGGTCGAATTTCAGAGACTTTTTGGCGTTCTAATTTGGAAATTGTTAGAAAATACAAACAGAAAATACAATTTTGGAGGTGATCGCATGGCGGTCGATCTGATTATAACATCTATTATGCTTGCAGCATGGCTAGTTGTTAAAGGAATAGCGTGCACTGGCGGCGGTGGAAGCTCTCTCGGAAACGGATAAACAGGTGGTCAATCGAGAGACTTTAATACCTTAATGAGGTGATTTAGTATGGAAAATGACTCCTCTGCTCAGCTCTGTCCGGTGTGTAATGAACCTGCCAAGGTGACAGAAAAGTGGGTAAAAAATAAGACTGGAAAAAAGTACGTATACAAAATCTTTAGCCACCAAAGGACAATACATAGGGTCAACGGAAATTTGTCAACCCTTGCAAGAAATCACAAAGAAGATGTCCGAAGAGAATTACTTTACCTACTGAATTCCGGTCACTTCGAACGAACAATTTTCAGTGTAAAGGATGTGATTGAAGCTCTGGATGAAAAAAAAAGAAAGCTCAGATATTCGGAAGTATCAAGGACTCTGCTAAAATTCGCCGAAGCTAATTTAATATCCATGATCAGAAAGGACAGGGCTATTTTTTTCATAAATGCTCCCAAGAGAGGTAAACTCAACTACCTGGTCAAGGAAATCTACATAAATCTCTTCGATACTGAAGGGGACGGCAGGTTCAACCTGCATAAAAGCAGAATCAAGATATTGAATTTTAATAGCTATCCTTTGACACATCTACAATATAGGGCATTTGGAGACAATGTACGCAGCAAAGCCTTAGTATCAATCAAAGCATTAGATATTTCAGATAAGAAGAAGCTGAGCATATATTATAAGGAAGATAATCCCTTAGAGAAAAAGGTAATCATAGAATTTGCTAGACCGATTCCTCCAGGTAAAGAGAAGACATTTTCTGTTGAGTATTATTGGCCAGAGATGGAACCGTCGTACACGTTTACGGCTTCTACGGAACTGAGGATTTTGAAATTCTCTCTTAAATCGAAAAGAAAGCTCTCTCTCACCGTTTTCAGGACAAATCCGAGTCAAACATTATCAGAGGACGTGTCGAGTAAAGTGAAAGCTAGAGATTGGGATGACGGGTTTAATACTGCTTTATTTGAAGACAAGGACATTCAATCGTTTGTTATGTTCAAGTTTAAGTGGTTCTTAGTCGAAGAAAGTCTATCCGAAAAGGAAATGTATCAATCGAAGGGAGTGAGTTGAAAAGACTAATATCCGTATCTAGTTGCCCCGTTTGCGGTCGTAAAGCCAACACATCAAACTGGTGGACCAAGGCAAATAGTGGGAAGGTCTATTACTACTTCAGGTACTATCATTCGACAAAGAATATCCATCTTGTACGGACCAATTCAACTTATTCTACCCCTACTGTTGCAGGAAAAAGAAGAGTCGACTTGTATGCATACCTTCAGGACTTCATATACAGACGAATGGGGTCTAGAAGATACTCCTTTACATCTTTTAAGAGAGAATTGGAACGGTTCTCAGGTCAGACCCTCTATAACGTGTCGTTCAGCAGAGTAATTGATAAAGCATTATCTTCTCAAATATTAAAGAAAACACTTAACGGTAAAAGACCAGTATATGAAAAGGAATTTAAGATCAGCCTAGACGAAGAATTAAGATTTGACAATTATGCTATCCACTATGATTTTTCCAAGAAACTCGTGAAAGTTTCAACCTTCTTGACAGTTACAAATACTGGCAGACTTCCTGCAAGCAGCATTCCATTTTACATACCTATAGGTGTTCCAAATCCAATAGCTCACTTGCACTTTAAGGTAGCAACAGGAGATGGAGAAATACCCTCGAGCAATTTGATAGTTACCATGTCTAACGCTTTGGAAACGATAGTTTCGGCATCATTGAACAGGTCAATTCTACGTGGAGAGCAGGAATTTGTCTTCATAAGGTACGAGATTCCCCTGAAAAATAGTGAACTCAAACTTGTGACAAGGACAAGCATCAACTTCTTAAGAGTAAGCATAGCAATGAGGGATTGGTGCGAAATTGAAACCGTGCGAACTCTGGTAGATGGAATCAAAGAGGTCATCAGTCCGTTCCAACATAAAAGTATCGGCATAGGCAGTGACTTTTATCTCTACTCCGAATTTGAAGGCATATCAAAAGGGGAAAGCATCTCTGTAAGATTCAAGAATGGTCATTGTATTTCTAAACAAATCAGTTCAGAAATTCATTCACTGTGAACTACTCCAAAGGTGCCTTTAAAATTATAGAAGCCAACCAGCAAGTTGAATGAAAGCGGTTGTAGGATGCTGTCTGTAATATGAATTGAAAAAGCAGTTCGTGTTCCACAGATTACAATGAAACACTAGTTAATAAGAGAGCATTGAGTTTTAGTTTCTCGCTGATGACCTTTACATTAGGAACCAACTTATAGGATTTTCTCTATTGTAATTTTGTTTGCTTAAATAAGAATTGGGAGAGCCTTAAATTGTTCTCTACCTTAATAGACTTAAATCGTAGCATTAGACTTTTGACAACCCTGGTCAGACTTCAAAGACTTTATAGAACCGGTCTTAAGGTTCTGTTAAGATAGCGAGAGGCGTGCACATTCCGGAAACCTGTAAAAATTCGTGAGATGAATGAAAATAATGTTGGGTCCGAAAGTTGGCCCCCCTTCGAAGTTTACCTAATTCTAAAATCTAGCTTTAACAAGTATTCCTGGTTCCGAACAAAAAATATTCCATCAGAATTTAATATTGTGTATCATTAACGAACGATGCGAAAATATCCATGCAAGAAAGAAGTCAATGAGCAAGTTTTAGAATCAAAAATGAAGGAAATTTTTGGCAAAGTGGCAAAAGA
>JAJYRY010000086.1 GCA_021793855.1 Thermoplasmata archaeon | reverse complement strand
TGGAAGAACTGCGAGACTTATGATGAACTGGGTTCTTTTCCGGAATAAGTACCCGCCAGTCATAATCGAATTTGCTAACAAGGAATATTACTATAATGCAATAGAAGCGGCGGACAAAGGTGATAGCAGGCCATTTGTCATCTTCTTGGCCAATCAACTCCTCAAACAATACACCACCCCAGTAGAAGATTAGAATTGGTTGAATGGTCATACCTTATGTGCCCACATTGTGGGTTCATTGAGTATTATCATCCTTTGGTTGGGTCCATCCGGGTAAATCAATTCTGAGACAAATTATCGACCCGTTTGCCAGCGTATATAGGAGTGCCCCGCGAGACGAGATGTCATTTAAGCCCTATCACATTTGTTTGCTCCAATAAATCTCCTCAAGAAAGGGTTTAATATTGGGATGAGAATTCGAAACGATAGGTGGACTTGATTGAAGTTATATGCCTACATAATTCGGAGATTACTTCTGTTGATCCCTGTCATAATTGGCGTCACACTTATCACATTCTTCCTTTCCCATGCAAACATCAATCTTCTCATTTCTGGATATCTGGGCAGACACCATACACCCGCTCAGATTGCATTTGTGAAGAGAGAACTTCACCTGAATTTGCCGGTTTACGACCAGTACTTCTACTACCTGGGAAATTTGTTCACTGGAAACTGGGGGTACCTTGCACCCAGTGAAATTTTCGATGCAGGTACTCCGGTCATCACCGAATTCGCAAGAAGATTCCCTCCCACAGTGGAGCTTGCACTTCTCTCTACCTTCATGATAATAATGCTTGGACTTCCGCTTGGCGTTTTCAGTGCAGTTAAGAAGGATAGATTGACAGATCAGATCACGAGATTGGTTGCAATGCTCGGTGTGTCTCTACCTGTGTTCTGGCTCGGCCTCATAATTCTGCTGTATCTTGGCCCTATCTCTGTTCTGCCGCCTGCACTTCGACTCCTCGGACAGGGTCAGATCCCCACGAGTTACTACTACTTTCCTCACTCTCTTGTACTCCAGCCCTGGGTCAATGTTCAGGTCAGCGGACTCACGAAGCCCACGGGATTCTTGTTGATCGACACACTCTACTATGGAGATTTCTCAGCTTTCCTTGCTGGCCTGTGGACGCTCTTCTGGCCTGCACTTTCGGTAGCACTGACCACCTTCGGAATCATCATCCGTTTCCTGAGATCTAGCATGCTGGAATCTATGGGCCAGGACTATGTAAGAACCGCTAGATCGAAGGGGGTCCCAGAGTACTATGTGATCAGAAAGCACGTGAGAAGGAACGCTCTGGGCGCTACCACCACTGTGATGGGACTAACTTTTGCAACTCTCTTGGGGGGAGTTGTGGTCACAGAAACGGTCTTCGAGTGGCCCGGTATTGGAAGATGGTTTTACAGCGCAGCTGTCGGAAACGACATGGTGTCTGTAATGGCACTGACATTCGTCTTCACTATCGTAATAGTAGTTGCCAATCTTGTTGTGGACGTAGTATATTCATATCTTGATCCGAGGGTGAGGCTTGAATGACACCTATTCGGTCCTCAATCGCTGCAATGGCAATCAGGAAGAGGTGGGAGTCCTTCTCGAAGAGCTTCTACTTCTTCACAAGGAGCCCAATAGCTACTGTCGGCCTTGTAATCGTAGTCATATACGTCTTGATTGCCATATTTGGCCCGATCATTCTCGGTGGAAATCCGTGGAAAACAACGGAGTACCTGGGACTCGTGCATGGAGTTTACATATACAACATTCCACAACCTCCATCATTGAAGTTCCCATTCGGTACCACATTTGAGGGCTATGACCTCTTCAACGGAGTCATAAAGGGTGCAAGGGTAGACCTCGGTGTCTCCGCTCTCGTAGTTCTGAGTGGAGCGACCATAGGTACCCTGCTTGGAAGCATAGCGGGATACAAGGGGAAGGTGCTGGGGGACGTCATCATGAGAGTGACAGATATTTTCCTGTCCATCCCATTCCTTGTGCTTGCGATCGCTTTTCTCGTGGTACTTGGACGTAATCTCACAATAATGGTTGTTGCCCTCACCATAGTGTGGTGGCCCACCTACACCAGAATCGTCAGGGGACAGGTGCTGTCAGTGAGGGAACTGAAGTATGTTGAGGCATCCGTGGCAGCGGGATCTTCTTCCTTTAGAACTGTGATTAAGCACGTCATTCCCAATTCTATCTACCCCATCTTTGTTCAGATCTCTCTTGACTTTGGAAACGTCATACTCACTCTTGCGACACTGTTCTTCCTTGGGGTAGGTTTCGCAGGATACTACACTCCAGAGTGGGGGAATCTCATCGGTCTGGCTACCGATCTCGGCGGAGGGATCCCTGCAATTCACCAGTACTGGTGGACGGTTGCAGTACCTGGACTGGCAATACTCATCTTTGTAGTGAGCGTCAATCTGCTAGGAGATGGAATGAGGGACGTTATGGACCCGAGGTTGAGGAGGTGACTGAATGGAAAACGCACTAGTTGTTAAGAATCTCAAGACCCAGTTCTTCATCTATGAGGGTGTGGTAAAAGCGATCGAGGACGTCTCATTCACCCTGCGCAGGGGAGAGATACTTGGAATAGTGGGTGAGACGGGCTGTGGAAAGTCAGTGACTGCCTACAGCATAGCCAGACTGATACCCGATCCTCCTGGAAGAATAGTCGGAGGAGAGATCATCATGGGGAACCTGAATCTGCTTAGGAAGGTAAACGAAGAGGCCACCATAGTCTACAGGAAGAGACCGAAGATAAAGCACCACTACAGGGTGATCAAGAACAACGAGTACTTCCTTAACAAGATAAGGGGGAAGTACATCTCAATGATCTTCCAGGAACCCATGGCGTCGCTGAATCCCGTCTACACCGTTGAAGATCAGATAGCCGAGACGCTGATCCTTCACAACAGGACCAGACTTCTCAAGGTTATTGAACAGGCATCAGAGAACCTGCCAAACATCGAGAAGTTCAGGAGTGAGGGAGCCATAGGTACGGTCGAATCGATCGAACTGAGAGAGGAACTTGAGAAAATAAGTTCATCCCGAAAGGGAAAAGAGTCCATTGAAAGACATCTCGATATGCTGATCGAAATCGCAAACAACCGCAAAAAGAGGAACGCCAGATACGAAAGGATGATGGCCAGATCTAGAGAGAACGATGCCATGGAGGAAAAGCTTCTCGAAGAGGTTGATGAGGCCGAGCAGGAGAGGCTCATCAGAGGGCTTTTCAAGGACAGGAAGAAGGTCAATCTGGTGAGACTCTCTAAGAAGATGAAGAGGGGAACATCCGATCCAATGCTCCTTGAAGCTAGAAGGGAGAGTCTCTCTCTCCTTGAATCGGTAGAGATACCGAACCCTTCAGGAATACTGAAATCCTATCCGCACGAGCTTTCGGGAGGAATGCTTCAGAGGGTGACGATTGCAATCGCTCTTGCCAACGACCCCAGAATCCTGATTGCGGATGAACCGACGACGGCCCTTGATGTCACTGTTCAGGCTCAGATACTCAAGCTCCTGAAGAATCTTCAGAAGGGAAAGGGCACTTCGATAATACTGATTACACACGACCTTGGAGTAATAGCAGAGACCTGCGACAGGGTCGCAGTCATGTATGCGGGGAACATAGTTGAGAATGCGGATGCCGATGAGGTCTTCCACAATCCTAAGCACCCGTACACGATAGGCCTGCTCCAGTCCATACCGCGGGTAGATATACCGGAGAAAAGCCTGAAATCAATCCCGGGGAGCGTTCCAGACCTTATTCATCCACCTGAGGGATGCAGGTTCAATCCGAGGTGCCCGTTCGTCTTCGAAAGGTGTTACAGGGAGATTCCGCCTGCAACAGAGGTTTCACCGGGACACACAGTTGAGTGTCACCTGTTCAGCGGAAAGGTGGTGAATGCATGAGCGAAGTACTGATAGAGGCGATCGGATTGAGGAAATTCTTCCCGATCAAGGGAGGTATATCTGGGAAAACGACTGGACATGTCTTTGCCGTAGACGATGTGAATATCAGAATATACAAGGGAGAGACTGTCGGTCTGGTCGGAGAATCAGGTTGTGGCAAGACCACCCTTGGTAGAATGCTGTTAAACCTTACGAATCCAACCACAGGTATACTGCTCTTCAAACCGGAAGAATCCCTCGCGAAGAGTGCAAGGGAGCTCTATTCTCAGCTATCTGCGAACAAGCCATCTGAGCTGAAGAAAGAGGAGAGGAAGGCACTGGAACTCTCAAAGAAGAACGATGTCTTCAGGAACAGGAAGATCAGGAAGGACTTCAGGAGGAAGGTACAGATTGTATTTCAGGACCCTGTTTCGTCTCTGGACCCGAGGATGCTGGTAAAGGACATAATAGCGGAACCAGTCTATGTAAGCGGAGTCCCGTACGACGTTGGAGTCAACTACGTTGAAAGGAAGCCAGATGGCAAGAAAGAGGAAACTGATATTACGACAGAGGGAAAGAAGAATCTCAGACTGAAGGGAGAGTCCGCAAGAAGATATGTAACTGACTTGATCAAGGAGATGGGACTCAATGAGGATCATCTGTTCAGATTTCCTCACGAATTCAGCGGTGGCCAGAGACAGAGGATAGCCATTGCAAGAGCCATTTCGGTGAGACCAGAATTTCTTGTGCTAGACGAACCCACCTCTGCTCTGGACGTGTCTGTTCAGGCACAGATCCTTTCCCTCCTGAAGGACCTGCAGAAAAGGTATGGGATGACATACCTGTTCATAACACACAACCTCGCGGTGATCAGGTCTGTGAGTGACAGAGTCATAGTCATGTATCTGGGGACGATAGTTGAGGAAGCTCCAACGGATGAACTCTTCAAGAATCCTCTGCACCCTTACACCCAGGCTCTGTTGAGCGCAATACCCGTCCCCGACACCAGGAGGAAGAGGAACGTCTTAGTGTTGAGCGGTGACGTACCTTCACCCTCAAATCCTCCATCGGGGTGCAGGTTCCACACAAGGTGC
>JAJYRY010000085.1 GCA_021793855.1 Thermoplasmata archaeon | reverse complement strand
GGGAATAGAGGACCTGATCAATATTCCAGAAAGAGCGATGAAATCAGAAGGGTCACTTGATAACATTTCACCTAAGAGAGGCTCCATTTCCAGTTCCCAAATAAGAACTTCCTCACTCATAGGAGTTGACCCAGAGGTATCCTTGCTCAAGGGAGCCATTGATTCTGTCCTTATGGGCGAGGGTAAAGCGGTAATGGTCATAGGAGATTCCGGACAGGGAAAAACACGATTGTGTGAGGAACTTATTGACTATGGACTATTGAGAGGGTTGAAGGTAATAATGGCCAGAGGGAAGGAGAACAGGAGTTCCACTCCTAACTATATCCTGTCTGACGTTTTCAGGGAATTCTTCTTTGAAGCACCGCAACAGTTGATATACAAAGTGTGTGGGAACTATGGGGACGTTGCTGCAAAAGTGCTTCCAGATCTTTCCGGGAAAATTGGAAGGATAAGCGACCTTTCCGCCCAGGACCCTAATGAAGCTGCTTTAAGATTTCAGGAAGGAATATTTGAAATAATGAAAAACATAGGAAAGGAAATGCCAATTCTCCTGGTGCTGGACGACCTGAATTATGCTGATTACGCGTCATTGGGTACTATCAGTTCTCTCCTTGAAAATGTAAAGAACATCAACATGTTACTTCTCATGACTTCAATTCCCAGTGATGATTTGGAAAATCCAATTCTGGAGAAAATTTTGGGGAACAGGCGGATCACTTCGATAAGGTTGCACAATCTTGACAAAGAGCAGACCACAGAGCTCATTGCAAGGCAGCTAGGAGAGGAAAAGAGGAATATTACGGACGAGTTTACAAATTTCATCTTCTCCAGGACCAAGGGGAATCCTCTGTATGTTGAGGAGGTCCTGAAATTGCTGATAGAAAAGAAGATGATATTCAGGAAGGACTCGGGGAGCTGGGACAGGAAGCCGATTGATGAAATCGGAATTCCATCCTCAGTCAAGGGCATAATAAGGGAGAGGCTGTCCAACATAGGTGAAAAGAGCAAAGAAATACTCTCTGTTTCTTCAGTCATAGGCCAGGAATTTGATATAGACGTCTTGGAAAAATTGATGGATTCCATGGATAGCAATACCCTCTATAACGAAATTGAAAGGCTGGAGAAGAGCAGGATACTTATGGAGAGGAAGACCAGGCCAGGTCAGTTCAAGCTCTATTTCGGAAATCCCCAGGTATACAGTTACTTCTTCGATTCTGTCTCAATGCTCAGGAAGAAAAAACTGCACGGGAAAATTGCGCAAGTAATGCTTTCGCTGTATGGCGATGATGACCAGGATGCGCTTCCGGAGTTGGCCTATCACTTCCTGGAGGCTGGTGACTACGAAAATGCGCTGAAGTTTGGAAAGAGACTTGCTGACCTTTGGGCCTCTTCGTTCCAGTTTGAACGTGCAGCTAAACAGTACAGGTCAACGCTTGAAATCATGGAAATGCTTCCTGGTTATACCAAAACTGAAGAAGGAAGGAAACAGAAAGCCATTCTCCTTTATTATGCAGCGTACAACAGCTCCTACGCCGGGGAAAGCGACTATGAAAGTATTGAGCAGGCAATCAGGATATTCGAAGGACTAAAGGATAATGAAATGGTTGCAAAATGTCTCATACTGATCGTCAGTAGAAAGGATGATAAGCAGAAGTACTGGCTTAACTATGCAGTCAACTTCCTCAGGAAAAATATGGAAGCACCAGAGTTGAGGACTATAGTGACCCGCCTGGGATGGGGTATAGCAAACGCATTCTGGTATAGGGCTGAATTTAAAGAAGCCAGGGAGATAAATGATGAAACTTTAGAATACGTAACAAAGAGCGGAATAGAAGACCTCTTTTCTGAGGCACTCAGAGTGACGTCATCTACGCTCTTGGAAATCAACAACAAGGAAGATATTGAAAGGATTTTCACAATTTACAGGGAAGCCGAAGATTACGTGGTAAAAATTACCTCTGAAAATCCAGAAGATGCGTTTCTTACAAACGTCGCCGTCAGTTTCTATGACAGTGATGCCAACAAGCACTTTTTCCTGAAACACGACCTTGGGTTGGTGGAACAGTCATTCAACAAGGGTCTGAAGTTCAATCTTGACCTATGCTCTAAGAGCGCAAAGCGGGTAATAATAGCGGAAAGAGCCTTGCTTGTCCTTCTACCTAAGGGGAAATGGGATGAATTAAAGGCTGTTTTAGATGAAGAGCAGTTTAAGGGCTCCTTAGATACCCATGTTGGCTTAGTTCTGCTACTTATAAATTCGATAATTGACGCATACAGAGGAAAGTGGGATAGTGCAATGCGCGGATTTGACAAGATTGACGGAGCTTCTTCCACCCAGTTCATAACTTTCTCATCGCCGTACAAAGCGATGACCCTGATAGATATGAACAGACTTGAAGAGGCAATCGTATATGCGGCTAACACACTAAACAGAATCAAATCGAAGATTCTAAACGGAGAAGTTTTCAGGGGATATGTGGAAATGTCATATTACGGATCGGTGGCTGGCAGCCTATCCGGCGACAAAGAAAATTCTGAAAAATATTTGGACATATTCCTTGACTTTTCAAAGAGGTTTGATGAAGAGTGGATATCTGCCTATAAGAAGGCTGCGGAATCTTTTCACGAAGAAGCATTTGGGGAAATAAAGAATGCAATTGAACTAATGAAAGATGCAAGAGATTATTTCATCTCTGCCGGATACGAGTTATTTGGAGCCCAACTGTCATATGAACTCGCAAGGTTGCACCATAAAAACAATGACTGGGAGAAAAGCAATGAGGCACTTACTAGGGCATATGACACATTCGACAGACTAAGCTGTTCTCCATATGTCGAGAAATGCCTAAGGCTGAAGGAGCTCTTGAAGGCTTGAATGTTTTCAAAAGTAAGAATGACGGAAAATCCCTTTTAGGCCTTCAGTAGCTCCTTCCGTGAAAGTACTTTCTGCGCATACATCGTGGCACCTATTTGAGAAAACAGCTGCATTGCTCTATTCAGGCACTCATCTGCATTTCCCAAATTGCCAGAGTCGTGGTAAACTGTTGCCAACAACAGTAGGTCCCTGCCAGCAAAGAACCTTATTCCGAGTTCTGTCCATATGGTTATAGATTTTTTTAACTTATCCTCAGCCTCTCCAAATTTTTTATCGTGTATCGCAACTACCGCTTCGATCCGACAGGAGCAGGCTGACATCCATCTTTCTTTGATGGATGATGCCATATTCTTCAGTTCTCCTATATGTTTTTTTGCGTTTTCTAATTGCCCAATCCTAACATAAGCCTCGGAAGCCAAATAGTCAATGAAGACTTTGGGAAGTATTCTAGTTGCAGACTGTGGGATTCCTAAAATTATATTACCGGCTTCATTTAACGTGAGTCTGAAATTATCGTCCTGCCCCGTATCCAGATAGTATAAGAGTTCTGGTATTACAAGTAAAATTGGATATACCGTCATTTCACTGAGTTCCGAGTTCCTGAAAACTGATTTTGATAATTCAGCATAGTCCCCATTCGCAAGATAGTACCACGAAAGTACTATTCTGCCTAGGGTCTTCGAATGACGCTCATGTGAAGTTCCAGAGCTTGCAACAACATACTTTCTTGGGATGCTTTCTAATTCATTTTTTGCCGCCTCAAATCCCTCTGCCAACATAGAATATGCAAGTGCTCGCTCTGCCTTCAGGACGTTGATATAACTATGAGCGCCTACTTGTTCCGAAATTCTAATGGCGTCATCCAGGCTCTCCCTAACTAAATTCAAATTGAGAGTGACAAAGTAGTGGAAGAGAGCCAAATTATTTTCTATTTCTGGCTTCAAACTTTTCAAAGCATGTTGTCTTTTTCCTAGTATCTTATCTGCCAAGTCAAGGAGACCCTTAAGCCTCTCTAAAACGTACATTTTATCTGATTCATTCAGTATTTCCTTAAATCCCAAATCTGCAAGTTCAGCGAATAGTATGATAGACTTATTCTTAAGATGATCAACCATTTCCTTATTGTTTCTAATGGTGTTCTGTAAAAGTTCGTTTACCTTTTTTGCTTCTTGAATTTCGCCTTTTTGGGCTAGAAGATATCCTGTATAATAGTACATGAAATCTAATTTAGCCTCAAATGTTTCCTCCGAGTCACTAATGCTTTCAACTGCTCTTTTTATGTCTTCAAAGGCGCTATCTGCCTCGTCTCTTGACGCGTATATGGTATAAATTACGGCCGCTTCAATGAAATGCCTATCGTCACCTATTTCTTTGAAAATGTCCATTGCAGACCTAGCATTCTTGTAGACTGCCCCTCCCTCTACCCCGCGTAGATTGCTTGCGATCTTCAGATGAAGCATAGCGGCTTCACTTTTCTTCTGGTTAGCGTCTGGAAATGGAAGAGAAGATAATAGTTCAAGACACTTCTCATAAGACACGCTTGCTTGGGTAAATTCAGCCATTGATGAAAGAAAATCTGCTTCCATCTTCCTATACTCAAGAGCCTTTTGAAAGTTTCCTCCTTCTTGGAAATGTTCTGCAAGGGCTGATATTGATGCGGGATCTATGTTACCCTTATCGACTGACTTCTCAATTACCCTGGCAATATTTTCGTGGAGTTTTTTCCTCCTAATCATGGTTACCTCTTCGTACAATATCTCCCTTACTTGCGGGTCAGTGAAATATATTCTAATGTTACCTCCACGCCCTTCTTTCTCTGAAAGGAATTTTCTATTTATTAGTCTCTCGACAATGTTCATAATTTTATCTTCGTCCTCTATTCCAGAAAGTTTTATGAGCAGTTCGTAATCAAAATCCTGGCCTATTACTGATGCTATCTTAAGCAAGTTTAACGATTCGTCATCAAGTCCCTCTATCTTCGACCTCACTATGCTCTTCAGTGATGTTGGTATGTTTATTGAGGATAGGGATTCCATTTCCCACGCCCCGTCCCCATTCTGGTATATCTGCTTCCTGTCTATGAGGTATTTCAATGTCTCTTCAAGGAATAGTGGGTTACCATAGGATTTCCTGTAAAC
>JAJYRY010000084.1 GCA_021793855.1 Thermoplasmata archaeon | reverse complement strand
TTCCAGGTTCGTGACATCTTGCCTGAAAGTCTGGAGCGAAAACCCATCGTTTCTTTTGCATACAGAATTAGAAATATTCAGTAAGCCGCCGACGGGATTCGGACCCGCGACCTCGTGCTTACCAAGCCGTAATTCCAAGGGTTTCTGAACACTTTGATACCCTGAATGAGTGGATGGATAACAAGAGCTATACAAAGGGATACAAGAACCAAGTCAACAAGTACCTGAAAGAAAGTTTCTGGGATAAAAAGATCCAGAACAGGGCAGAACTCTCAAATATCATACTTGGGTCTCGGACACAATACATTAGAACCGTAGCTAGGGTCTATCTCAATTTCCTGGAAGAGAATGAACTATTGTCAAGTGAGGACGCTAATTATTTCAGAAAGGCTATCCCCTCTCGGAAAACCTCTCCAGATGGTTTCGTCCCTGATGATAATAAGGTCAAAGAAATGTATGGGAAGATTAACGACGAACCCATGAAAATGGTTTTTTCAGTTTTGGCCGCCTCAGGAATAAGAATAATGGAATTAGTAAAAATGATGAAGGATTTTGACAAAGACAAGCTCATAGTTAACGGAGACACCGCAAAATACTCATTGAACTATTTTAGAGGCCACAAAAAAGCATTCTACGTTTATATGCCAAAGGAACTTGCGGCTTCGCTTGAGAAAACGGAACTGAACGATGACACAATATCCCATTACTTCAGCGAACTCGGATTAGCGCCAAAATACCTACGAAAGTGGCAATACAATTTCCTGATTTACCGGGGAGTGCCGGAAGGCGTTGCTGATTTCATCCAGGGGAGATCCTCAGAATCCGTGGGATCGATGCACTACCTTTCAAAGGTGAAACAGGCAGATTACTGGTACAGTCGGGTATTAGACTCGTTAACTGAAGTCTTTGATAAGGTGAATCTTGCCTCCCATTCCCAATAATTAGCTGGGAATTGTTAAACCGTAGAAATCTGATATTAGTTTTTGAAGGATTTTAACAGTAAATTCTAGGGCATCTTTTGCCTCCAGTGCAGTCAGCCAAATATGTGTGGTATCAGATCCCCGTTTAAAGGATGCTTTAAGAATCTCTTTCCAGACACGCTCACCCTTGTGAGCCACGAAATCGCCAAGGTATTTGACTTCACGCACTTTATCTTCAAGGCCAGTCAGATATTTGAGCTTCTTCGCAATGTCAATTATATCGGAAAGTACTAACCTATCACACTCATAATCATGGTCAAATGTGTGGAGATAAAAGCTGCCATCTGGATTTTTATTATATTTTGGGTTTTTGACGCTGATTCTTGAATGCAAAGAGGCTTCAAGGGCCGATCTGCACATCAGAGTAGACGAATTAATATTGCCCGCTTCATATGAAAGAAGCGCATCCTTTAAAAGGTCTATGGACAGTCCAAAAAGGAGATGAGTCTGGAAGAAACCTGAAGTATTTATTAGGGAACTCCAGCAGTACTCCGCATGCCTGTGCAAGGCAAGGTGACTATGGCATAGTGAGAATTTGGCCGGTTTCGCTAGGAATGTCACTGTAACTGTACATATCGATTCTTCTCCGCAATAGGGCCAGCTGCATGAACTCATACGTATGCTCCAATTTGTTTTAACTCAAGAGGAGATATATATCTTCGTAAGGGATGAGAAATTAAGTGGTTACACATTAGAAAAATTACCCCTCTGTTGCTCTGAAAACCATTTGTATACTCTGCCCAACGTTAAGTGTTGGGGGGTGGCCTCCCACTGTTATTTCTGGCCATGAAATTTTGATTATATGTGGTAGAAAGGTAACAGTACAGACCCTACCCCTCAACATTTCCCCCGGAATGCGTAGAATACTACTTGGACAAGTTATTGAGAGGTGAAATATTCCAATATATTGCGATCCGTATTCGAAGACGGTTATTGATACGTGACATGGATTTTGATTGTGGAAAGTTTCATACTTCAGAGATGCTTTCATATTGATGGCGATTGATGACAGAGATCTAATCAAAATCAAGAGCATTTTTGAACAGCGGAGTAGCTTTTATCGGTGCGTTCAGGTCAAGGCCGCTTTAGTTAAGGAGAATGGCGTGTGGAAGAGCAAAATCATGCTAATCCAGCCCAAAAACACTCACGACGTTGACAGTAGAAAACTGGACTACGGCGATTTTGTAATCCTAGAGCATTACGTTGATAAAGAAGGTTTCCTTGACCTGGTGAATTCGATTCTGAAGGAAAAACGTGCTGAAATTGCCGATTGGCCGATAGAGTTCGACAGCGACTTAAGCATTCAACCGGTTTTCTCATATTCCTGGGGAGATAACTTCGTTTCTTCCCATGGGTCAGGAGATATAGAGAGATTCGATGTTGAATGGCCTTCGAAAGCTTTCATCTATGGAAACATGAATGTGAAACAACCTCCATCCTTTCCAATCCAAATGTGGCTACGTAAAGGACTCCCCATATATCCAAATGTACAAAGTGCCATTGAAAATGAGTTTCCGATAATTGGATTTACGAGTGCTTTTTATTGGCTTGAAAAGATTCTGTTTATTCTTCCCGACTACCGAGCTAGATTCACGAAAATCAAGATTTCTCGGCAATCAGTGACAATGTATCTTGAGTCCTCACAGGGATACAGTGGAAGACTTTTTGTCAAGTACCTGAATCAGTCCCAGTCCGGCGATGAGCATCCTCATACAGAAATAGAGGTTAAGGGCAATTCGGTGGAGATTCCATTGAAGAACCCTCCGCTTGTTTTCTACTGCTTTCTGCTCGATGAAGCCTTTGAAATTATCGATATAGTTCGCTACGACGAAAACTACGGGTATTTCTCCAGAGACTGGATCGAATATGGTGATGCAACGGACCAGTTTGAATATTTTGCATCCCTGGGGGAAAACCAGAACTTGGAATATAAGAGGGAGCTGGGAAACAACAAGAAAGAGTTTCTGGAGAGTGTAGTTGCCTTCGCAAATAGCAGCGGAGGAACAATTCTAGTGGGTGTTGATGACCATGGTGACATAGTTGGGTGCGGAAACACCAGCAAGGAGCAGATTGAGCAGAGCATACGAGACAGTATAAAGCCGTTTGTTGAATGTGATATTAGCGAAGACAAATATGACGGGAAACCTGTGATAATGATACGAGTTCCAAACGGGTATGACAAGCCCTATTACCTTCTTTTGGGAAATAAACCGGTGCCATATATAAGAAGGAATTCATCCGATATGCCAATGAGTCCAAATGAGATAGATGAAATATATCGCCAAAAATATACGAGGTCTGGAGGTACCTTTGGTTGACCTTGTCTATGTTACCCGTCTCTGATACGGTACAATCTACTAACAATGAGCTCCGTTAGCCGAAGTCGCCTCTATTGGAAGGCACCAGTAGTGGCAATATCACCTTATACTACTCTCATTGCTTATAGTAATTATGCAAGAAAGCTTTAATAATTTTCGAGTCGTTAACGTCTGTACTCATGAAGTGCCTAATATGTGGGGAAGAAGTGCATGATAAACCCTTTAAGGAGTGGAAATACGGCAAGTTTAGGGTCTCAAGATTTGAGTGCCCTGATTGCCGCGAAAAATTCAATTCCTATGTTTCAGATGACGGCAAGAGTTTTACGATTCCAAGGGCCGATTGAGCATGGCTAACTCAAGGAAATTTGGACTGGACTTCTGGCTAGACCTATTCAGAGAATTGGACTATCCTGTGAAGGTTCAGGAGTTTCCTCTGGCTCTTTTGAGGGAGCAGAAGATACTACCTAGAAATACAAACCCTTTGAAGGTGACCAGACTCTTTAACAATGACTTGATGGATGTAGTTGTAATAGAGGTAAAGAACGAGGAGTTTTCCCGTGGGAGATGCGTGGGCATCGCAAGGTCGTGGAAAAGAAACAACCTGCTTAGCCCGGTAGTTGTTCTGACAAATTCTTCGGAATCCTATGTGAGCATAATACCTGGAGTGGGCTATAACTCAGAGGCAAAAATCCTGTACCTTTCTGACGAACTGTACCACACTGATAAGCTCGTGCTCCAGTCAATGAAATATGTGGAAGACAAGGTAGAGCTGCTGAAGCTGTACAACAATGCGTTTTTCCCATACCAGAAAGTCAGGGACGATTTCTTCAATCAGTACAGGGATCTATTTCAGGAACTGTTGGACAACCTTAAACCTTACCTGGAGAATAACACGAGATCGTTTGCCCAGAAGTTCCTTGGAAGGCTGATGTTCCTCTATTTCCTGCAGAAAAAAGGATGGCTCAGGGGAAACAAGAAGTTTGTAGATGCCATTCAGAATTACCATGAGTTGAGCAATCTTTACTACGACGGTCTGAACACGGGAAAGCTCGAGGGAATACCATTCTTAAATGGTTCCCTGTTTGACAGGGAAGATTACTTAACCCGGGAGAAGGAGTCTGGAATCTCCGAAATTCTGAACGATGCGTTTCATAAAGCTCGCAAGTTCTTCGATGAATACAATTTTACCGTAGACGAAACTGCCCCCCTTGAAGTGGAAGTAAGTATAGATCCTGCCTTGACTGGAACGGTCTTTGAGAACTTACTGCTTGAAAAGGAGAGGGGGGAGAAGGGGACATTTTACACACCAAAGGACGAGATCTCCTTCATTTGCAGACGTGCCTTGGTTCGTTATCTGGGGCTTCAAGATAGGTACACTTCAGATAACAAGAGCATGCAGGACGGCATTGACCTATATTTGGAAGACCTCAGGAAGAGCAAAAAGATAGATGAAATCAGAAACCTGAAAGAACGGCTTCTCAAAGTCAGAGTGGTCGATCCTGCCGTTGGTTCCGGCGGTTTTCTGGTAGTGATGATGCAGGAAATTGTTTCCATAATTATCGATGCCGATTCCATTGCTGGCTGGAACTCCGACCCCTATGAATACAAAAAGGCAATCCACAGAAATCTTTTCGGCTTTGACGTAGAACCGGAAGCAGTTGAGATCGCCAGACTAAGGATGTGGCTATCCATGATTATTGACCAAGATGTCCCGGTACCGCTGC
>JAJYRY010000083.1 GCA_021793855.1 Thermoplasmata archaeon | reverse complement strand
GCCTTGAATAGTTTTGATGTGTTTGGGAAACCCTCTTTTTCTGCGACTTCGGAGTAGATAGAATATTTCATCGCAGCCTTACTTTCGCCCGCAAAAGCTTCTTCCAGATTCCTTTTAGTAGAAATTCTCATTTAGATCAATGGATGATTGCATTTGAGTTATTTAGAAGCATGGAAAGTGGATTGATAAGCTCGATTAACAATCCTCATATTCCAAAAAGAATTAAAGTATGTGCGTCCCAACATAAATCTGGAACACCCTCCTATTTCGTGGTTTAACGTGTCAAGCTCGTTATCATTCAAATGCAACCTCGTTGTCAGCACGGGGAGGTAAAAGTGTGGGCTTCCTTTTCAAGGCTACGTCCATAAACGTTGCAAGGGCAATTTACGCACTAAACTGGTTTGACATTGCACCGGGGTTAACATATATTGCAGGGGACCTGAATCTAAGGATCGTGCAGCTTGGCATAGCGACCACGTTCTTCTACGTAGGTCTTGCCCCATTCCAGCTGATTGGTGGTGCGATAGCATCCAGAATCGGCTCAAGGAAGGTTGCATTCATAGGACTGATCTTGCTTGGAATTGGAGCTATACTTTCTGGCGCTTCCAATAATCTGTTAGAACTTTCACTTTCAAGATTTGTTGCAGGATGGGGTTCTGCATTCTTCTTCTCACCTGGCCTATCTATCTTACGTGACCTCTCTCCACCTGAGGCATATCCAGTGCAGGTTGGAATATATAATGGTGTGTTCGGCCTGGGAGCAGGTGCCGGTGCCTTTGGATGGGTCTTTGTAGATAAGGCTATAGGATGGCGTCTCGGGCTAGCTGTAGGAGGCATATTGATGATTGCCGTTGCTATCGAGAATTTCATAGTCCTTAGAGGTATGAAGGAGCACAAGGCTGAATCTATGGGCTTCAGTCGGAAGATGTTCACAATTATCAGAAACAAGTTCCTCTGGTTTCTTGCAATCGGTACGCTAGCAGCTACATTTGTTGAAACGATCGGGGGGCAGTTCCTGGTATACTTCGGAGAGAATTACCTTAGGATTGGGTCATTTAATTCCGGACTGGTGGACGGTGTCTTCCTGATGATCGGTTTCCTTGGTGGACTTATTGGGGGGCATTTGCTTTCCAGTCCCAGGATCAGGAGGCCATTTACCTATACAACTCTTATAATAAGCAGCATAGCGTTCATACTAATACCTCACACTCTAGACGTAGCTGAACTTGTCCTAGCAGCAGGGGTGGCAGGTTTCACTGTCCAATCAGGATTTTCAGCCCTTTACGTTCTTTCCATGCATTATGTGAAGGAGAGGTCAATGGTTCCATTCGCACTTTCGTTTGTGAACTTCATAGGAATCGCAGTTGGGTCAGTCTCTCCATTCTTCTTTACGCTTATTACTGATAAGATTGGCTCCGACTACGGATGGCTAATACTAGGAGTTCTTGGAATAGCACTGGTTCCAGTACTACTCTTTGCAAAACCTGTTCCAGAATCACAGGAGATAATGGAAGTTCCAGGATAGGAGTAAAACTGTTATATCTCTACAGTTGTTAAAGAGCGATGAACGGCTGCCAATTTTGTGATATAGCAAATCACAGAACAAAGGCCCAGATCATTTATGAGTCTGATCTTGCAGTAGCATTCCTTGACCACCGTCCAGTATCAAAGGGGCACTCACTTGTAATTTCTAGGGCTCACTTCGAAAACCTGTACGATATCGAATTTGAACCTCTGCTTGATGTGTTCAGAGTAGCAAAGATTGTTTCTGTTGCCCTTGATAGGGTTTTCAGCCCATATGGCATAAACCTGATACAGAACAACGGGATGCATGCAGGCCAGACAGTCTTTCACTTTCACGTGCACATAATACCTAGATATGATTCTGAATATGTAAAGGTCCTGGAAGAGGCTGCAATGAAGAGGTTTGTCACGGATGACTCATTCCTGGAAGCCGATGCAAGAAAAATTAGGTCTGCAATGAAAGATTGACAATTTGTACGATTTGGAAAATATCCAATTGAGGAACAGGGATCACCTGATTGTGAGGGACATGGCAATTAATATCCGTAGGACGACGGTTTATTCACAAGGTTTTATTACCAGCCTTTTATAAGGATAAGCGAATGTATAGGTTCGGTATCGCAGGTATCCCTCTTGGTTCAAAGGGGAGGACCGTAAAAGATGCGGTTGAAAACACTTTTCAGCTGGGGTTGAATTATCTTGAGATTCAGCTCTTCAGGATAAGCACGCAAGAGCGTGAGATGAGGGATTTTGTAGGTTTGAAGCCAAAGGACCTGGACGAGATGCTTCTCGTTGACCTGCTCAGAAGCGACGATGATGGGAAATACAAGTCAGTTGGGTTGAACACTGTAATTGAAGAAGATGACATTGGTACAGAACTTTTCTGGAGCATGGCCAGGGATTACAAGGAACTCAGCCTTGCAAGGGACGTCGCGAAGGAACTGGACGTAAAGATTTCTCTTCATACTCCATACTACGTTGATTTCTGCAATGAAGAAAGGATGATTCTAGATTCCATTCAGCACACCATATGGGGGGGAGTAATTGCAGATGCGCTAGACTCAGAGTATCTCATAACGCATCTTGGACTGGCTTCAAAGGATAGGAAGAAGAGTCTTGCAAAGACAGCAACATCCCTCAAGCAGATATCCGAAAAGATGTCGTCCCTGAAGATCAAACCAAAATTGTGCATAGAGAACTCTGGAAAGGAGGAAGTAATTGGGAATCCCGAGGAGATAGACCATCTTCTGAGCAGTGTTAAGGGCATCACGTCCATAACAAATATATCTCACATCTATTCATCAAGGAAAAACTCACCGACTGAACAGGAGGAGTTTTCTGAAATAGTGGAGGAGACCAAGAAAAAGAAGAGGCCTCTCTATTTTGAATTCTCGGGCGTAGAATTTCTTGATCAGTCTGAATACAGGATTACTCCCATCAAGAAGGGCAACCTGAAATTCGAACCGTTTGCAGATGCACTAGCTGACTTTGACGATGAAATTACCCTCATCTCATTTTCTCCGTTACTGGAACATGACGCACTTTACATGAAGGTTATTTTTGAAAGGAGCATACTGAAGAAAATAGGGAAAACTGTGAAACCACTTGCACAGTAGCAGCCGCTACCTTAAAGACTGTTTGCTTCTTCTGGAAAATCCCACTATCTAACCAAAATCTGTTCGTAAGTGTGCTTAATTTTGTCTACCTTTGGTCTAATCACAGCTCTGCAATAACCGGCGTTGGGATTTTTCTTGAAATAGTCCTTATGATATTCCTCAGCCGGAAAGAAATTCCTCAGTTGTTCTACAGCAGTAACTATTTTTTTCGAGTAATTCTTTTGTGCTTCATCCATAGCCTTCCTGATCAACGGCACATCATCTTCGTCGCTGTAGAATATTACTGACCTGTACTGATAACCAACGTCCCCTCCTTGCCTGTTAATTGAGGTTGGATCGTGCATGAAGAAGAAAATATCCAGGAGTTCCCTGAGGGATACCTCTTCAGGTTCGTATTCGACCTTGGTCACTTCTGTATGACCGGTATTTCCTTCACATACCATCTCATAAGATGGGTTATCAACGGTGCCACCAGCATACCCGGGCTGGGTAGATTTAACGCCCCTGACTATTGAAAAGACTGCTTCACTGCACCAGAAGCAACCGCTTCCAAATACTATGGACTTGGTCATTTTAATCACTCCTCCGGGATGAATTTCATAGAAATAGAGTTGACGCAGTGCCTAACATTCTTTGGCGTAAATCTTTCACCGTAGAATACGTGCCCAAGATGGCCGTCGCAGTTCGCACACCTTATCTCAGTCCTCATTCCATCCTTGTCTGGCAGCTTTCTCACTGCACCTTCTATCTCGTCGTCAAAACTGGGCCAGCCACAGTCTGATTCAAATTTGTCACTTGACCTGTACAGGGCTGCACCACATCTCCTGCAGACGTATGTACCCTTCCTGAAATTATCATAATACTCACCCGTAAAGGGGAATTCTGTTCCGCCCAGCAGTATGACCCTTTCTTCTTCCTTTGTCAGAGTGTTGTATGTTGTCTGCTTTTTCATTACGAAATTATCGAAAGTAGAGATAAAAACATATTGTCAAGTGCACTGCAAATAATGCTGACCTTTTATCTGGTGTTGCTCTCCATTACAAATCAATCGCAAGTAAATCAAAAAGACTTTAAACGGAAAAAAATTATCAATCGTTTGAAAAATCAGGGGAGACACAACTCCGATTGCATATTTTGCCGGATACTTGATGGCTTGGAGGAGGGGACATTTATTTACAGGGATGACAACGTGTCTGCATTTATGGATATTCACCCATTGTTCGAGGGGCACACACTCGTTATTCCAAATGAACATTTCAAGGACGTTACTGACGTGAAGCCGGAGATAATGGCAGAAGTAATGAAGGTTGCACAGATTGTCAGCAAATTGATGATTGATAACCTAGGTGCAGACGGCATAAATATCATGCACTCTACAGGGAGGTCTGCTGGTCAAACGATATATCATTTTCACGTCCATGTTCTTCCAAGAAGGATAGGAGATGATGCAGGCTTTGAGCGTTGGTGGTTCTCACGCTCTCATAAGGCATCTCGCGATGAATTACAAGAGGTTGCTAACAGGCTCACACAAAGATGACCCGTTCGGATGGAGAATTTCATTAAAGCATTGTAAAAAGCTGCTTCATGCAATGAACTGTACGAATAAAACGAGTTATGAAATTATAGTTGGTGCTTCTTTAATCATATCGGAGCACTCATTACGGTTCAAAAGGAGAACTGGCTCATCAAAAATATTGAGTCATTAGCGGAAGTTTCCAGCTCTTGATAGCACAACTGGCAACATATACTCTGGGTACCTTATAAATATTCATATTTGATATGGAAGCATGGTCAGGAAGGAACGGGATTCACTGGGTGAAGTTGAGATTCCTGATGGGAGATTGTATGGTCCGGAGACAGTCAGGGCACTCTCCAACTTCCC
>JAJYRY010000082.1 GCA_021793855.1 Thermoplasmata archaeon | reverse complement strand
AGTATCACTTTTCTGAAGGAAACACATTTTTCGCAGTAAAAGGAGCCAAGAATAAAAAAAGGAAAAAGTTGTGACTCGTATCGGAGGTCAGTCCCTGATCTCTTTCTCTACAAGAATCGCGGTTAGCAGCATTAACACTCCTGCGAGTATCGCCAATCCGCCAAGCCACTGCCCTACCTGAGTCCACTGGGAGGCTGTAAGACTTCCATTTATTATGACCATCCTAATTGCCTCGGCAGACCATGAAACAGGATTATACTTCGCCACATTCGCGAGCCATGGAGCCATCATGGATGGCGAAAACATTGCATAACTCACGAACATCAACGGAAGATTCACCAGATTCACTATGCCGAATATGGAGTTCATGTTCGTCATTCTCGTTGCTATGACACTGAATATCGACGAGAATATGAACGCTACAAGGACTATCGCCGTTGCAAGCACGAGGACGTCTGTTATCGTGAATCCGTGAACGAATTTCAGTCCGTTTGGTATGAGATACGCGGCCACGATCAGGATGACCACTTGAGGCATGATCCTGACAACTGAAGATATAATCTTCGAGAACACTATTGAACTTCTCCTGATAGGAGAAGAAAGGAATCTTCCCATTGGGCCGAGTCTTCTGTCGAATATTATCTGCGTTCCTGCAAACATTGCAGTGAAGAGACCCATTGTGGTCAGAACCCCTCCGACTATATACGTTATGTAATTGGGTGCTCCTCCTAGCACAGACGTGCTTGCACCCGGAAAAAACCTTGTGATGTCAAAGGCACTTCCAAACAGTGCAATCCAGAAGATTGGCTGGATCAGATTGGTGACAAAGAATACGGGATTCCTTACCCACTTCTTCAGTTCCCTGACAGTCAGGGGTCCCAGTCCGCTCATCGTCTCGCCCTCCTCATGTTCATTGCAACCTTCATTCTGTCCATTCCCCCTTCTTCTTCTCTAATAGATCTCCCAGTGTATTCTAGGAATACTTCATCAAGCGTTGGTTTCACCACGGTCAATTTGATCGTTGACAGTTTGTGTTGAGATATGAAATTGATGATTGCGGGAAGCGAGTCATCTGCATTTACAACCTTTATCTTGACCGTGTTCTGTCCCGCATCTGTTACCTCTACAGTATCAGGAATCGTTTTAATCAATTCAGCACTTTGTTGGTCTGAAAGTGTGATCGTGATAATATCTCCCTTAAGAGACGTCTTAAGCTCGGCTGGGCTTCCTGTTATCAAGACCTTGCCATGATCTATGATTGAAACCCTTGCGGCCAGTTCATCTATCTCCTCGAGATAATGAGAGGTCAGTATGATTGTGACGTTGAGTCTCTTTTGGATTTCCTTCACATAGTTCCACATTTGCATTCTGGTCTGTACATCTAGACCGAGGGTAGGTTCATCTAGAAAGAGAATTCTTGGTTCGTGAACGAGACCGATGATCAGCTCGAGTCTCTTCCTCATGCCTCCTGAATATGTTCTCACATACCTGTCAGCTGCCTCTTCCAAGTCCACAAGTTTGAGTAAGGTTCTGACGTTCTCCTGTGCTTTTGCTCTGGGTACATCGTAGAACTGGGAAACCATCATCAAATTCTCCCGTCCAGTGAGATCTTCGTCCGCTGTGAAATCCTGCGGTACCACACCAATCAATTTTCGTACTGCCAACGAATTTTTTGCAATGTCAAAACCTCCAACAGTCGCAGTTCCTCCAGTGGGTGCGATTCTTGTTATCAGCATGTTTATTGTCGTTGTTTTGCCTGCACCGTTAGGACCCGCAAGACCATATATCTCACCTTCCTTAATTTCCAGGTTCAGATCTGAGACTGCTTTGATTTTCCCATTGTAGACTTTAGTTAGATTCTTAGTTTCTATAATAGTTCCATTCATTGTTTCACCACTTGGCTATCTGCCAATTTCTTTCTTGCATCTCTGAGGGTCTTCAACGTCTTTTCTAATTCAAGTTCGTATGACATTAGGAATATTTCGAACTGCTTTTGATCTTCAGTTCCTTCCCGGATATTTTTGAGGTTTTCTTCAAGTGATTCCGACGTGCGCTGTGCAGAAGTGAGTATGAACCTCATTCTTTCCTCTGGATTCTGTGCATCCATCCACAATTTCCCCATAAATTTGGCCATGGGTGAGCGTTCAAGATGTCTCGTTTTTATCTTGGCAATGAAGTTAGAACCTTTTTCTGTTATCCTGTACATAACCTTGCCGTTATCTTCATAACGTTCAATGAGCCCTCTGTGTTTCAACCGCTCTAGTGCTGGGTAAATCGAGCCTGCACTTGGTTTCCAAGCCCCGTCCGTTCTCTCGGAAATCCAGTTAGCTACCTGGTTCCCGTAGATAGGACCATCCTTTGCCATAGATAGAATTATGAAAAAGATTATTCCTCTATTCCATCGACCCTCTTCAGGTTCCATAACCGTAAATTCAACAATATATATAACGATATCGATATCGATAATGATTTCGAGAGTTTTGCACTTTAACCTTTGAAAATAGGTTCAAAAAACATCTTTGACGTTTGGTGAGTCACCCTGATTTCCTGCATCGTATCCAAGTTCCATCCACATGGGGGAGAATAATGAAAAGTCGGCCTCTTTGAGTTTTTACCCTCTCTTCTATCTTGATCGTGGTAATTGAATCTGAGAGTTCCTCGATTCCCCTAACTCTCTGAGGATTGTGTTAATTACTTTTAGGTTAAGCGAGTGCAATTCTTCTCGTTGTCTACTCTACATTGTCGGATTGAACGGCTCCGCTAAACATCCGTTCGTTCAATTGGTTGACTTAGCACATTTATATTATAATTATCTCTCCTTCACGAAAAGCATGTATAATTCTTGCTTTCACTGATTATTAGGGGCAAAATGATTGAAAAGATTTTAATGATTATTGGGTTGGAGTAAGGTGCCTATAGACCCGGAATATCCACGCATCGAAGATCATGGAGTATTGTTGAATAATAGAACCGCAGCTCTTGTATCAAAGTTTGGCGAGGTCGACTTTGCCTGTTTCCCTAATTTTGATTCCCAGATGGTGTTTTCCTCCATACTAGATAGGAAGAAGGGAGGCTATTTCAGCATTCGTCCTCTCAACAAGAATCTGGAATCCAGACAGTTTTATGAACCAGACACGAACATTCTGCACACCCTTTTCACGGAAAAGAAGAACAAAATAGTGTCGATAATGGACTTCTTGCCAATGAATTTCGAACATTCGGTATACTTCTCAGAGATACACAGAAGGATTGAGACGTATGCTGATGTTAACATGGAAGTTGACTTCAGTCCCTTCATATCCAGTATTAGGAAGTCGGTTGAAAAAGCTGATGGGAAAGGGTACATTGTTTTCTCCAACGACTCGAGCCAGTTTCTTTCAACGGACCTAGAACTCGATATCAAAGATGATTCGGTTTGTGGGACAGTGAACATCCCTGCTACTGAAGTGAAGTGGGTAGTGACAACTCACAATCTTAAGAAAGCATACCCTCCTGCACTCTTTGCGAGTGAAGACAGGTTGTGGCAGACTAGGAAATTCTGGAAGACCTGGCTGATGAGATCAAAATATCAGGGAATTTACTATGACGTTGTCAACAGATCGTTACTCACGCTCAAGGGACTGTTCTTCGACCCCAATAATTTCATGGTGGCATCCCCGACCACTTCCCTACCGGAGTCAATCGGTGGTGAGAGAAACTGGGATTACAGGTTCATGTGGGTAAGGGATACATCGTACGTTATTGAAGGCCTCGTACAGTTGGGTTACATAGATGAAGCCACCAAATTCTACCTGTCCATCATAGATAGATTTGAGAAGGATGGAAAGTTGACTTCCATGTATAAAGTGAGCGAGGACTCTGTCATTGACGAGTCTTCACTGGATCTCTCTGGATACATGAATTCGGCCCCGGTTAGGATCGGGAATGGAGCGGAAAGTCAGCTCCAGATCGATCAGTATGCCTCGCTGATTGTCTCTCTGAGAATGCTGCTGGAGAATTCTGGATTTCTGAGCATCCATACCATGGAGAAGGCATTCGATATCGGAAACTCGCTCATCGATATTTGGAGGAAACCGGATTCATCGATCTGGGAAATCAGAGGAGAGAGGAGAAACTACGTTTATTCTAAAGCCTTGGCCTGGAAGGCACTGGTAGATCTCGCGTGGCTTCATTCAAAGATGGGTGACGAGGAGAGTGCTGCCTCGGTGATGAGTGAAGCTAGGCAACTGCGTGAAGAGATATATGGGAAGGGAGTTTCGTCAAAGGGTTATTTCAAACAGAGTTACGAAACGGATGATATTGATTCTGCTCTCCTCAGGCTTCCATTATTCGGTTTCTGCACAACCTCAGACAATGTGTACAAAAACACTTTCAGGGCCGTTGAGGAGAATCTGATGCCTGAGAGATTCCTATTCAAGCGATACACCCTTGACGACGGTCTCAAGGGAGAAGACAATGCATTTCTGATGGTATCGTTCTGGTACATAAGGAACCTGATCTTGAATAAACAGTTGCAAACAGCTCACGATGGAATAATGATGATTCTGGACCTCCTCAATGACATTAACCTATTGCCAGAGGAGATAGAGTTCGTGACCCACCGTTACCTCGGCAATTACCCTCAAGCTTTCAGCCACCTTTCACTCATAACTACCATCATGGAATACAACAATGCGGTCAAGAACCAGAAGTGAAGGAGATCTACTCTTGTGCTAAGTGCACGAACTCTTAGATGTTGAAATGGACCAAATTTTGACGGATTGTAGGCCTTTTACCTAGAGTTAAAAACCATTCTCAGTAAGATTTAATAGGGTGATTTGGATTACTACTCAACAAGCGGTTGTTAACCGAAGGTGGTAAACATGGTTAATAGAAAAAATAGACGAAAAGAAGACGACTTCTGGAGTGACGTCCAAGACTTCCTCCAGAACAACGACAGGGAATATAGGAGATTCATAGAAAGATGGTTCGATACTTTTGACGAGATCGAGAACATAAAGGAACAGGTCCAACCTGGAACTTATGTTTATGGAT
>JAJYRY010000081.1 GCA_021793855.1 Thermoplasmata archaeon | reverse complement strand
GCAGTAACGATGAGCGCACTGATGACTAGGGGGCTAGCACAGACTGTAAATGACGCATCATCACAGGGAGAAATGGAAATAAACGTGTTCACACCAATTATATACACAGCCCTTATGGAAGCATTCGACATACTTACGGTTACATTCAGCATCCTGGAAGATAAAACCCTCAAGGGAATCAAGATAAATTCAGAGTATGCATTCCAGATGCTACTGAACTCACCAGGAACTGCCCTCCTGCTGAATCCAGTGTTGGGCTACGAAAGGACAGCCGAAATCGTCAAGGAGGCAAAGGAGAAGAACGTACCGTTCCTCAAACTTTTGAGGGAGAGGAAAATATTGACAGAGGAGCAGATAAACAAGATATTCAGCCCTGAAAACATGCTGAATAAATGACCTGGCTGCCTGATTAAGAGTGTGCATTGCTCCATGAACTGAGATTAAGGAAAATACTTGAAAAAAATAAATACTCAGGATAAATCGGGTGGTATATAAGAGGATTACATGTATTTCATAATTGAGACTAATGAGACGGTCAGAGTTCCCCCCGAGCACCTTGGGGAGGAGTATGAAGCCACAGCCAAATCAATAGCAGTGAAGAACGTCGAAGGGAAGATAGGAGTTCTGGACCGTGATATTGTGAGGGATGCAAACGATAGAAAGTACATAAATTTACTTGTTATGGAATCAGACCTTGATGGGGAAGGAAGAATTGTACATGGCGACGGTGGAGTATATCAAGAGGTCAAGATGAAAATCCTAGCCTTCCAGCCGATGATGCAGGAAGTGGTCGAGGGTGATGTTGCAGACGTTAAGAAATTTGGGGCTTTTGTGAGTATAGGCCCCCTGGAAGGGCTTCTACACGTAAGCCAGGTCATGGATGACAGGATTGAGGTTGATGAGGAGAACAAGAGGATGACCGGAAAAGATACAAAGAGGGACCTGAAGACAGGAGACCTCGTTCGCGCTAGGATCGTTGCCCTATCTCTTTCTGATTCTAAACTAGAAGAAAGCAAGATCGGCCTGACTATGAGGCAGAATTTCCTTGGCAAGTTCTCATGGCTCAAAGGTGAGGCCAAGTGATAAAACTCAGGAGCTGCAGGAATTGCAAGAACGTCACTGAAGAAATGAAGTGCGAGAAGTGCGGTGGAGATACTGTCCTAGAATGGAAGGGGTACCTATTCGTCCTTGATCCAACACGTTCAATGATAGGGAAGAAGGCAGGTATTTCAACTTCCGGTGAGTATGCAATTAAAGTTAGATAAAGATATAGTCATACCACAGGAATTCAGGCAGGTTTTTTCTCGGAAGCCTGATGTTCTGATTACAAAGGAGTCGCAGATAGAGTTCCTTTCATCAAAGATGCTCGTAACCGTTGGAGATGTAGTTACAGCCACTGCAATCAGATACAAGATAATCCCAAAACTTTCCATCGTGGATTTCAAGACGAAGAGGGACGAGATTTTGCCATCAATGCCAAATAAGTGGGACAGACGGATTTCCGTAAGAAATGAGCCGGGGTCAATATCCGTTGACCTTTGGAATTCGATAGAAACAGCATTCAAATCCAAGGGAAATACCCTGATAGAGGTGGACGGGGAAGAGGATTTAGCTTCCATACCTGCAATACTGATGGCTCCTGATGGTGCGATAGTTATTTATGGCGTTCCCGATAAGGGGATAGCCGTGTATGAGGTGGGAGAACACCTCAGGCAAATGGTAATAAGTGACATGGAAAAAATAAGGGGAGAATAAATGAAGATTGAAATTGAGAGCAGGGAAGAAAACAAGCTCCTGAACAGGACCGAGGTTAGGTACAGGGCAATCCACGCAAAAGAGAAGACACCAAGCAGAGAAGAGGCAAGAAATCAGATAGCCGCAAATCTACAAGTTCCCAAGGAGCTTGTAATAATCGACTATCAGAAATCTAAGTTCGGAAAGAATTATACAGAGGGTTATGCAAAAATCTACAAGACGAAGGAGGAAGCCATGGCCCTAGAGCCGGATTTCCTTCTCATAAGGAATGGATTGAAATCCAAGGAAGGGGACCAGAATGCAAAAGCGTGAGATGTACAAGGTAGAAGATGGAAAGCTTGTGAGAATTGGCAAGTTCTGCCCAAAGTGTGGACCTGGTGTTTTTCTCGCAAAGCACGAAGATCGCCTCACTTGCGGAAGATGCGGATATTCTGAGCAGACAACAAAGGACTGACAACACTTTAAAATAAACTGCCGCTTTCATTTCTTGATTAAATTACAAGTGAAATTAGTTACCACTATGATACTGCATTTGTTGTAATGCAGGAATCTCAAGGAAAAGCTTAAAAGGACGTAATTTTTTAACTCTCGGTAATTATGCTTCAGATTAAGGTCGATGCCAAGACTATAAGGGAGTTTTCCAATATCATTCTGACTCTGGTTCAAGAAGCCAGGGTCGATTTTAGGCCTGACGGTATATCAGCAAAAGTAATGGATCCTGCAAGGGTCGCAATGATATCAGTAGAGGTAAAGAGGGAAGCATTCCAGGAATATGACGTAAATGGGGAAGATAGTCTTGGACTCGACATCGAGAAGATGAGGAATTTCCTCAAGCTTACTGCGTCCACAGAGATAATTGATTTCAAATACGATGGGAAGAAGATATCCATGAAACTTGGGAATCTCTCGGCAGGAATTCCCATTATAGACCCCTCCGCACTGACAACACCCAAGATACCGACGATAGAACCTCAGGACAAGATTGTAGTAAGTCTTGACCTTCTTGCCCAGGGAATCAAGGCTGCGGAAGGAATATCTGAAGTTGTGACGTTCAGCGTAAAGAGCGATGAGCTTAGGGTATACGCGAAGGGGGAGACGGACTCAGAAACAACAGAGATGACTATACCAAAAGGACTCGCCAAGGAGTTCATTTTCAGCTCTGACGCAAAGAGTTCCTTTGCCCTTGAATACCTAACAAAGTTCCTGAGGTCACTTGAAAGTACAGATGAGGTGTCCATAGCGATTGGGAATGATTATCCGCTGAGAATGGAAGCACCAATCATGAACGGGAAGGGTAAGGTAATCTTCCTGATTGCACCTAGGATCGAGAACATCTGAACCTTTTCGTTCTTATGCCAGATTTTATGCGCAGCTTAAGGAGGAAGAGCAGGTTGGAAGTTCCATCCTTCCATGGTCTGAGTTTCTTCTCTCCCATCCTCCTGTCATAGTTGATGGAAATTTCCTTGTAGCAATATCCTGTAGCGGCTCTTATCTTGATCTCCTCTGAAAATTCCATTCCTTCCCCTCGTGGCAGAATGGATTGCATCAGCTCCCTCCTGAACAGCCACATCCCAGATTGACTGTCCTTTATATCCACCATGAATAGAACCTTCGTTACCAGATTCAAAATCTTGTTGCCTATAAGATGCTGGAGTGACATTGCCTCACTCGATGCCTTGGAAAGCCTTTCACCGGAAATAAAATCGTATCCCTTGTTCAACTGTTCAAGCATTTTCGGGATCTCGTCTGGAGGATAGGTACCATCTGCATCCAAGGTTGCAATAATGTTCCCGCTGGCAATTGAGAATCCTTTCTTATATGCGTTTCCGTAACCCAACTTATCTTCATTTACCAGCTTTGCACCAAGTGAGAGAACGATCTCAGCAGTCCTGTCCTTAGAGCTTGAGTCGACTACGATAATTTCCCCATCCTTATCAATCTCGCGAATCTTTCTTATCACATTCCCTATGGTCTTCTCCTCGTTGAGAGCAGGGATCACGTATGAAATCAATTTGAGCCCCCGAGAACATATCCCAGCATTCCAAATGCAAGTCTTGAGGATTCTATAAGAGGGTGTTTCTTCAAATTTACTCTGTTGAACGAACTCTTCAATCCATATTTCTTCTTGATCAATTTTCTACCGATTCCATCGCTGTAACTCTGTCTCAAGAGAGACGAGTAGGTCTGCCGTGGATGGTGGCGTATTACTAAATCCTCATTATAGAATATTTCATAACCCCGATTTATGGCCCTTATATTCAGGTCGATGTCTTCCGCTGTATTGAATTGTTCATCAAACATGCCTATATCATCTATGACCTTCCTGTCATAGACAAGGTTGTTTGATGGGTAAGTTACATCTTTCCCTTTGTATAACATAGGGACACGCTCAAGGTCAGACCATATTGAAACAGGGTCTTGAACTATCTTTCCCGCCATGACATTCCGGTCCATAAATGATTTCAATACTTTCCCCCAATTAGCAGAAATTTCAGAATCTGAATCCAGGAATACCAGCTTCCTGCCATTGGAGAGTCTTATGCATTCGTTCCTTCCGACTGCCCGGTTACCATTCTTTCTTGAAAGAACCAAATTCATGTCATTTCCCACTTTTTGCAGGTACTCGTATGTCCCGTCAGTCGAATAAGCATCGACTACAACTATCTCGAACTCGTTATCCAAGGCTTTCAGAGAGGAGATTAACAATCCAATATTCCTGATGTCATTCTTTACCGTTGTGAGGATTGATATCTCCATATATTCATAAATGTAATAAAGAATAAAAGTTTGCTTTAAAGTTCAGCTTATTTACCCGTTTACAATGACTTTAAGTGGAAAATATCCTAGATGACGAATTTGTAATTCAGATGGACGATTCTCCCCCATTCAGCTGGATCAAACAAGCACCCAACAGGTTCATGAACTGTAGTGCTGCAACGAAGGTGAGTCAGTTATGCGTAAATGCTGTTGGAAATGCATTTGAGATAGGCGAAATGGTAAGGGATGTACTAGGAGTGGAGAGCATCGAGATATCAGATACCTTCTATCCCAAATCCATGGATCCTGAATGCGTACCGTGCATTGTATCCTACTCGGGCCAGATGAAGCAAGCAATTAATGCAGTCGAATCTTACGAAAGAAAGGGAATAGTCATTTCATCAGGAGGTATGATAAAGAATGCGGCTAGAAGTAGGGGGTGGGATTACATTTCGCTACCCAAGGGATATCCAAGCAGATTCCTGTTTCCAGAATTATTCGGTTGCCTTCTTGCCATTAAAGGAAAGTCAGTTGCCATTCCTGACCTCGAATCTTTCTTGGAAAGGAATTTGCCATCAGAAATTTCTGCAAACAATGAATC
>JAJYRY010000080.1 GCA_021793855.1 Thermoplasmata archaeon | reverse complement strand
CAGTCACCTTTGTTTTTATGTACGTCAAGAGGAGGAGGCTTAAGGAATTAAGGAGCTCTGCACCCTCGGAAATATCAATGGAAACGGCCGGAAAGTAATCTTATTCTTCTTTCTATTTTCTTTTTTACGCCATTTGGTAATTCTGCAACCGGCGGAACTTTTCTTGTTGCCAAAAATGTGATTCTATCTTTCTCCAGCTCTATATCAGTATCCGGATTGCAGCGAGTAGCAATTGCCCATCCTATCTGGTCAGGGTCTTTGATATCTATATCATCCGGGACAATCACGTTTACTTTTTGATTTTCATATCCTCTTTCATGGGATATAAGTACGCTTCCTTTTCTTGATTTGAGAAGAACTCTCCCATCATTAATTTCTTTTTTGAAGGTACCCAACTTCCCTCCCGTTATGAATACGACCTTGCCGGATCTGCCCTCCCTATCTCTAGTGGGGTCTGAGCTTATTACAAACGACCCGGAAATTCTTGTTATATTTCTATCCCCAAAATGCCTCTCCTGTGCAAGATTGACCAGGGCGGTTTCAATATCTAACCCCGTCTTCCCCTCATTGATGAATACCAATTTGTTCCATAGGGGGTCTGAACCTAGAATCGATATTCCAAGCTGTTTAGCCAGTCCGGGTTCAGGCTTATCGACATATCCAAACGCAATGAACCTTCCTCCATAGTGTGGCCACTTCGCCTGGTAAACGGGACCTTTTGGTAGAGCTTCCCGAATGGACCTCATAACCAAAGAAGACCTTGGAATTGAGAACAGGTTCACGTGCTCCCCAGAATTGGAAGGTTGGATATCGTAGTAGATTGGATTCTTTTTCATAATAATTGACTTAGCCTCAGCTACAAATTTTGTAGAATCATATCCAACATATCCAGCATACTCCGCGAAAGGCCCTTCGTCAAATGTCTCGTCTGGCATGAACTCCGCCTCTATTGCTATTTCAGTATCACAAGGTACAGGTAAATCGTTCAAGTATCCCTTGCAGAAATTTATGTTAAAAATCTTGCTAGCCTTAGCAAATTCGTTGTCTATGAAGGAAGCGGCCAGGAGATAGAATATTGGATTCGGTCCTATGAGAACGGTCATTTTCAGTTTTTCCATTCTCTCTTTTGAAATGCTAAGGTATTTCCAAAGATGTCCATGGCTCCCTGCATCGAATGCGAATCTGTTCCGTCCGAATGGCTGAATCCTTGCAAAACTCAGGTTTATAATGTCATCGTTTTCCGGATCCCTGGTCGTTGTAAGGCCGGAGGTAATGTACCTGTTGTATCCTGTTTTGGAGCCGTCTGTGCTATAGTGTGCAGGTATTGGAAGATCAAAGAGGTTCAATTCCTCGCCTTTGATTTTTTTGGGGAAAGCCTCCCTTCTATAATTTACGGCTATGGGTTCAGAGCCAGTATCATTTGCAACAAGGGACCACTTCTCTATAACTTCTTCAACGGAATGGAATCCTGCAAGATAGGCTACCCTCTCCTCGGACCCAAATAAGTTTGTTACGAGTGAGAAACCGTTATACTGTTCTATGTTTCTGAAAAACAATACCGGATTCTGCTTTCTCAGGTACAGATAGTATGCAGTTGTTTCATAATTCAGGTTAACTTTGTCTTCAATCTCTATAATTTCACTGGAATCGTTCTTTCTTAGGTTATCTATGTAAGTCCTTATAGAGAAAGCATATTCTTTCGCATTCAATGCAAGGTTTAATTCCAACCAGAATTAAACCTTATGCAAAGATGCAGAGCAAGCTATCAAAGGAAAGCTATGCTTTATTCCTTTCAGAGGTGAGCTCCATATGGATGTCTATCTTGACATTGTCTCCAACCATAAGTCCCCCACCTTCAAGAATCATGTTCCATGTCAGGCCAAAGTCCTTCCTTGCAATTGTTGTGGATCCGTCAAAACCGATTCTATCCTTGCCATAAGGATCAACTATTGGGCCCACTAGCTCTCCAGTGATAGCGACTTGTTTAGTTACGTCCCTGATTTTCAGATTTCCATTGACTGTTATTTTCTCTCCAGACCTGGTGACCGAGGTACCTACGAACTCCACCAAAGGATATTTCTCAACGTTAAGAAAATCTGGCGATTTTAGATGCTTGTCCCTGTCATTTTCGTTAGTGAATATGGAGGAGGAATCTATCCTTATCTTTATGGATGCATCGCTCAAATTTTCTGGGTCAAACTTCACGTCTCCATCAAATGACAGGAATCTGCCCCTGACGTTGGAGATCATCATATGTCTAACTGTGAACTCTATGTTGCTGTGTGCTTTGTCAATATTCCATATCTTGGAAATTTCGTTTTTTTGCATAGGTACGGAATATCAACTTAATATATAAAAGTAACTAACACAAGAATACATAGCGCGAGCTATCAAAATAAGAAAAAAGGAAAATCACTTAATGCCGAGCTTTGAAGTAATTTTCACGAGCAGGAAGATTACCAGTGCAATTATGAGGAATGTCACGAGCGCACCTAGGAACGAGCCTATCAGGAATGGGCCAGCGTGAATGTTCTGCCATGCTATTCCAGGTAGAATGATGTCAATAATGGGCATAATCAGGTTTGTTACAAGTGATTGCACAAGCGTCCCAAGGTATAACCCAAGGATAAAAGCTACAGCCATTCCCATAACCTTGTACTGTTCAAGGAATGTTTTGAATTCTTTAACAAATCCCTTAGGGGGAGGGGGAGCAGGTGGTGCCGGTTTTGGCTCCAAAAGTGCTCTGATCTTCCTCAATTCATCAAGCATTTCACTGTCGTTTCCAACATTGTTGGTTAGAGTCCGATCTACTGTCATAAAACAGCCTCTGATTATATCAAATCCAGGCTAGCTAAAAAATATATGTACTGTACCACGGAACCTGGAACGGAATCATCAATGTGCTTACCATCATCCCCTGAATATTGGTCTCTTTGAGAGCAGAGTTGAGAGGGAGAGGGATGCTTTTGGCATGTTGCCTATGGAATCTACGATCTCCTGAGCAAGCTCTTCGACAGACATTTCCCTTTGTTTGGGATTTCCCCTGATTCTCACCGCAAGTTTACCTGATTCCATCTCCTTGTCTCCGATCACACATACGAAAGGTACCCAGTTCTGCTCTGCATTCCTTATCTTCTTGTTGAGCGACGAATCAGTATCGTCAATATCTGCCCTTATCCCCTTCTCCTTCATAGCAGCAGCAATTTCAGTGCACCTATCCAGGTGTATATCAGCAAGAGGAACAAGCCTGACTTGGGTTGGCGACAGCCAGAGTGGTAGTGATGGGGTCTTTCCAGCCTTCTCTGCCTCTGCCGCCTGTTCAAGGAGTGCATATATAACCCTCTCAATTGCTCCACTTGGCGAGTCGTGAAGTATTATCGGGAACTGCCTGTTGCTATTGGCATCTATGTACGTCATGTTATACCTCCTGCCGTTCTCATGGTCCATCTGTACCGTAGAGAGTGCAGTAGCCTTACCCATCGAATCTACTATGTTGAACTCGAACTTTGGATCAAAATAAGCATACCTGAAGTTCCACATCTCAATGAGCACAGGTTTTCCGAAGGTTCTTACCAAGAACTTTATGAAATCGCTGTTTCCCTTCCAGAACTCTTCTGTCATTCTTATGGCTGCTTCGTAGGATCCCTTCTCTATGCCGATTTCATCAAGGACAGACATGCAGAAGTCGAACTGCCTTTTGAACTCCTCCTTTGCCTGGTCCAGATCGGCGCACATCGTGTGCATATCAGGCATTGTGAATGCCCTCAGCCTCTTGAGTCCGGTCAACTCCCCGCTCAGCTCCCTCCTGAAGCTGTACCTGGTAATCTCGTAGAACCTGAAAGGAAGTTGCTTGTATGATACTGTTGCGTCACTCATCAGCAGAAATTGCCCAAAATCTGCTGAGAACCTGAGAAAGAACTCCTTGTCGTCAGACTTCACTATGTAGTGTCTCGATGGGAATCTATTCAGGTATTCCTTGAGGGCGGGGTGGTCGTAGTCGTACATTATTGGTGTCTCTACCTCTATTGCTCCAAACGCGACGGTTCTTTCAGTGACGTACCTCTCGAGAAGGCCCTTGATCAAACGTCCGTTCGGATAGAAGCGCATATTCCCCTGGTCCGATCCTGGCTCGTAGTCTACGAGCTGGAGTTTCTGCATTAGCTTGATATGAGGTGGAACTTGTTGATAAGTCCTGACTTTCGTTATTTCATAGTCTGCAAATTTTCTTAGATTGACATGTCCGCTGTCATCAAATTCCGCTCTTGGGACCAGTTCCCCCTCTGGTGTGAGTATGTACCATGTAGACCTGACTTTTTCCTCCTGTTTTATAGCATCCGAAATCTCCTCTTTTTCCTTTCCTACCCTCTCCTTTTCACTTGGCGATGAAACACCGGTCTCATCAGCAAAGCTCTTCAGCTGCTCTGCCAGAGGGTGTCCCTTTATCCTGATACTCCACTTCTTGTTCCATCCGAATGGGGCTTTTACCGTATCACATTTCCCAGATGCGTATTTGCCCATGAAATCGAGAATATCCATGGCTTTCTTGGGGGATTCCAGGTTCCTGCTGAGATGCGCGAAAGGATAGATCAGTAGCAGCTTCCTCTTCTGTTTCTGCATGAAGCCCGTAGTTTCATCAATGGCTCTTGTGGCGATTTCCTTATTGTCCCCCTTCTCTACAGAAACAAGCATTACAACGGCATCTTCTACCCTGAATTTCTTCTCCGTGCTCTCTTCGTAAACGCTTGCCTCTGGCTCCATCAGTTCGTACGCCATATCCTCTACGTCAAGTTGCAGAACCTTCATCAATTCACCCCAGACTTTCCATATGATACGCAAAGGGGATAAATAACCTTAGCCAGAGGTAATGGTCATTGCACATAAATCTTGAAAACTGAGTTCTAAAGTCTCCACTGCGACTCTCTCTGGAACAGGATGACGTCACCTGTATTTGCATTTATCTCTATCATAGCCTTGCTCTGTTTCCCACCAGAATTGAACTCTATGTTGTATCTCCATACTTCCCTCTCATTTGTCTGATCCTTTTCCTGTTTCGCCATAGTGATGTTGAAATCCTCGATATTAAATGCAAGCTTCATATGCTTCTTAACCCTTTCAACCCCTTGAGCAAAATCCAACATATTGTTGA
>JAJYRY010000079.1 GCA_021793855.1 Thermoplasmata archaeon | reverse complement strand
TTTGAATGGGAAAGATATTGAGAGTTGCGGGGCCGGTTGTTATCGGCGAAGATGTTGAGGGCGCCAAGATGTACGATGTTGTGAGAGTCGGCGAGATGGGACTCGTTGGCGAGATAATAAGGATGGAGGGCGACAAGGCAACCATCCAGGTCTACGAGGATACCAGCGGCATAAAGCCGGGTGACAAAGTGGAATCTACGCTCAGGCCGCTCTCAGTTCTTCTTGCACCTGGAGTATTGAAGTCAATCTACGACGGAATCCAGAGACCTCTGGATGTAATAAGGGCTCAAACGGGCGATTTCATAAAGAGGGGGCTTTACCCCGATCCCGTGGACCTGAAGAAGAAATGGAAATTCGTCCCATCCGTAAAGATGGGAGAAAGCGTAACAGCTGGCGACGTGATAGGGACTGTGCAGGAAACGTCGATAATAGAGCACAGGATCATGGTCCCTCCCGGGATGGAAGGCGTGATCGCGGACATATCTGAAGGGCAGTTCGGTCCGGTTGAGACCGTCGCACATCTCTCGTCAAAGTCAGGTTCCAGGGAAGTTTCAATGGGGCAGTACTGGCCGGTCAGGTCTCCAAGACCTGTCGTAAGGAAACTGCCACCTGAGATTCCATTAATCACGGGACAGAGGGTCATCGATACATTCTTCCCAGTTGCAAAAGGAGGGACTGTTGCAGTACCCGGTCCATTTGGATCAGGTAAATGCGTCACAGGGGATACACCCGTTCTGCTCAGGGATGGATCTGTTGTCAAGATAGAAGAACTGTACGAAAAGAGCAGAGTAACGGGAAAGAGGACTGTTGGAATTGGTGAAGAATACATTGAAACATCGGAACCTGTTGAGCTTTTTTCATACCAGGACGGGGAAATTGTTGAAAGCGAATCAAATCTAATCTACAAGGGAAGGAGCGACACGGTGGTAAAAATTAGAACAGCAACGGGAAGGGAAGTACGCGTCACGCCCGTCCACAAACTCTTCAGGGTAAATGAAAAGGGAGATATTTCAGAAACAATGTCATCTCATCTTACCAAGGGTGACAGGATTCTATGCACTAAGAACAGGATAGGAAATAATGGAGCTGGATCAAGCGGAATGATGATGGCACAGCAGATAAATGAGGTGTTCGCAGACGAAATTGTGGAAACGGAGCTGCAATACGGCCCGTTCGACGTTTTTGACCTGTCCGTTCCCGATTATGGGAGGAATTTCATTGGTGGCTATGGCGGTATAGTGCTTCACAATACAGTTGTTCAGCACCAGCTGGCGAAATGGGCAGATTCTGAGGTTGTCATATACGTAGGATGCGGTGAAAGGGGAAATGAGATGACTGAGATTCTCACCACATTCCCTGAGCTGACAGACCCGAAGACAGGGAAACCACTTATGGAGAGAACAATACTGATAGCGAACACATCAAACATGCCAGTGGCAGCAAGGGAGGCTAGCATCTACACGGGCGTAACAATGGCAGAATACTTCAGGGACATGGGTTATAACGTAGCCCTCATGGCTGACAGCACATCGAGATGGGCAGAGGCGCTGAGGGAGATATCAGGAAGGCTCGAAGAGATGCCGGGAGAAGAGGGATATCCGGCGTATCTTGGTAGGAGGGTTGCTGAGTTCTACGAAAGGGCGGGAAATTCGGTTGTGCTAGGGCAAAAGCAGAGGACGGGATCGGTGACGATAATAGGTGCAGTTTCACCTCCTGGTGGAGATATTTCAGAGCCAGTTTCACAGAACACGCTCAGGGTAACTAGGGTTTTCTGGGGGCTGGATGCATCCCTTGCGCAGAGGAGGCACTTCCCATCCGTTAACTGGCTGACAAGCTATTCCCTATATTCAGAGGACGTGAGGAAATGGTTTGAAAAGAACGTTTCCCAGGAATGGCATTCACAGTACCTGAGGAGCATGGAGATACTCCAGGAGGAGAGCGAGCTGCAGGAGGTTGCGCAGCTGGTAGGTTATGATGCACTCCCGGAAAATGAGAAGGAGGTACTTGACGTTGCAAGGGCGATAAGGGAATATTTCCTGCAACAGAGTGCATTTGATGATGTTGATACATACTGTTCCCTCAAGAAACAGTTCCTGATCCTGAAATCAATACTGCAGATGGACCAGCTTGAAAAGTACGCAGTTTCGAAAGGAGCTGCTGTATCCGACCTGAATTCACTTTCCTACAGGGAGAAGCTGTCAAGGTTCAAGGAGGTCAAGGAGGGAGATGTGGAGCAGTACTTCACTTCCCTTTCCAAACTGATGGAAGATGAAATAAAGGGGAGGGCTGATAAGATATGAGTTCTGATATGAGGTACAAGACAGTTTCGAAGATAGCAGGACCGCTGTTATTCGTTGAAAGGGTGGAGAACGTAGGCTACAACGAGATGGTAGAGATAACGCTCTCCAACGGTGAGAGGAAAACAGGACAGGTGCTTGAGGCGAGAAAGGGCATAGCGATTGTGCAGATATTCGGCCCGACCACTGGGCTAGACGTCCAGAACACATCGGTTCGATTCACCGGGGAAATAGCAAGGATACCCGTATCGGATGAGATGATAGGAAGGGTGTTCAACGGGCTAGGTGAGCCAAGGGACGGCATGGGGAGCTTAATCTCGGATGAGAAGGTGGAGATCGTGGGAAATGCGATAAATCCGTATTCGAGGGAGGAACCTTCAGAATTCATTCAGACTGGCATTTCAACGATAGACGGGATGAACACGCTCGTCAGGGGTCAGAAGCTGCCGCTTTTCTCTGGATCAGGACTTCCGCACAACAGGCTTGCCGCACAGATAGCAAGGCAGGCGAAGGTGCTGAGCTCATCCGAGGGATTTTCCATAGTATTCGCAGCAATGGGAATCACATCGGAGGAAGCGAACTTCTTCATTGACGAGTTCAGGAGCACGGGTGCGCTCATGAGGTCTGTGCTCTTCCTCAACCTCGCATCAGATCCGTCAATGGAGAGAACGATACTTCCAAGGGTTGCGCTGACTGCAGCGGAATACCTTGCTTATGAGAGGGAGATGCACGTCCTCGTCATTCTTACAGACATGACAAATTACGCTGAAGCTCTCAGGGAAATTTCTGCAGCAAGGGAAGAAGTCCCTGGTAGAAGGGGATATCCTGGTTACCTTTACACTGATCTTTCGACAATATACGAGAGGGCAGGCAAGATAAAGGGGAGGAACGGGTCTATCACGCAGCTGCCAATACTCTCCATGCCATCGGACGACATGACTCATCCTATCCCAGATCTCACGGGTTACATAACAGAAGGTCAGATATTCGTAAGCAGGGACCTGCACAGGAGAGGCATATATCCTCCGATAAACGTCCTCCCATCCCTGTCAAGGCTGATGAACCAGGGGATAGGGAAGGGAAGAACGAGGGAGGATCATCGTGGCGTAGCTGACCAGCTTTATTCCGCATACGGCAGAGGCACGGACCTCAAGAGCCTGAGTGCGATAGTTGGAATGGAAGCTCTGGGGAAGGAGGACAGGACGTACCTTGAGTTCGCGAACCAGTTCGAGGCCAAGTTTGTAAACCAGAGTTACAATGAGGACAGGACAATTGAAGCCACGCTGGACAAAGGATGGGAACTGATGGCAAGCCTTCCGGAAATGGAGATGAACAGGGTCAAGAGGGACTACATCCAGAAGTACGGTAAATGGGGGAAATGAATTGGAGATTTCAGATATAAGACCAACTAGGATGGAACTCCTCAAAACGAGGGGAAGGATCAGGCTGGCAAAGAGGGGGCTGACCCTATTGAAGCTCAAGCGGTCATCATTGATCATGGAATTTTTCAAGGTCGCTAAGGAGGTGAAGGGGATGAGGGAGGACGTGACGAAGAGCATAGAGGAGGCGATGGAGAGCGAGAGGCTCTCTGAAATCATGGCGGGGAAACTGGAGATAGAGAACGCAGCATTCTTCCAGCCGCACCTGAAGGTTGACATCGCAGCGAAGAACGTCATGGGGGTCAGGATACCTGAGGTTGCCATGACGAGGGAGGATTCCTTCATGAACGAACTGTATGAGAACATCGCCCTCCCAACTTCCCTCATGGAAACCAGGAAGAGTTTCAAGGACCTCCTGAACTATCTCATGATGATAGCAGAGAAGGAGATAGCAATGAGGAAACTGCTCATTGAAATTGACAAGACAAAGAGGAGAACAAATTCAATTGAGAACGTTCTCATCCCCAGACTCACTGAAACTGCAAACTACATAAAGATGAGACTTGACGAGATAGACAGGGAGACTTTCATAACGCTCAAGATGATAAAGGGAAAGATGGAGGAAAGGGGTGAGGAAGCTGTATAGGTTCGCAAATGAAGCACAGAGGAGGTTCTTCCTGGTCACGAGGGTGATCGTGGCCGTGAACCTGTCTATACTCATGGTGGCAATTTACGTTGTTCTGAAGGTGATACTGTGACTGCTGATTTAGATACGCTGAAAGCAATAAAGGAGAAAGAAAGAGAAAGCAAGGAGAGGCTTGCAAGGGCAGCGGAAGAAAGCAAGAGGATAGTGAGGGAAGCCCTGGAGAAGAAGAAGGAGATACTTAAGGAAGCTGAGGAAGCTTCGATGAAGGAATACGAGATGAAGATTGGCGCAGTGAGGGAATCTGCATCAAATGAGGCAAAGGAGATAGAGAGGAAATTCGAGGAAGAAATAGGCAAGCTGAAACGGCAGGTTTCCAAGGAAGTGCTTGACAAGATGATGGATATACTGATGGAATGAGGTAAACAGATGCTAACCCCCGTGAAGATGCTGAGAGTGAGGATCATTTCCACTAAATCAAACGAAGAGGTGGTGCTCTCCGCACTCCATGACATGGGGATCCTGCAAATTGAGCCTGTTTCAATAACATCAGATATGATAAAACCCCTCCCGGCAGGCGAGTCATACGCAAAACTCAGCGAGCTCTCAAGGAAGGTAAGAGGACTGGAATCCTCAATGATTCCGAGGGAAGACGGGGAAAAGATGCTCTTCAGGGACGTGAAGGAGCTGGTTGCTGCAGCTGAGGATATAGGCATCTTCGAACAGGTAAGGAGCTTGAGGGAAAGGGAAAGCGCCGCACTGTCCGCCCAGAAGTTGATACAGGAAGAGGTTGCGGTCCTGGAGAAGATGACATTCTACAATGGAGATCTATCACTGTTGAACGGGACAAATATCACCTCCTATCTAATTGAAAATGAAAGAT
>JAJYRY010000078.1 GCA_021793855.1 Thermoplasmata archaeon | reverse complement strand
CACCATCCCCATAAACGATCGGTTGTTCACCTTTAAGCAGCGAATCCATAAACTGGGTCACGAGATTAGCATACTTCCCTTTTCCAATGTCGTTGTAACCGTAGACAGAGAAGAATCTCATTGCAGCGACTTTAACATTGTGCAACTTAAAATATAATTCGCTCATCCGTTCGCAGGCTATTCTGGCTTCTGTGTAGTAATCCGTCACTCCAGGTATCACATTCTCCTTGTGCGGCGGAGCTATACCATTGTATATTGAGGATGTAGAAGCAAATACCAAAGGTATGCTTGCTTCTTTGCAGTATTCCAGAACTTCAGTGATCCCCTGGACAACTTCTCCAACGAGATTTGGATTGTCCCTGTACATCGGGGAAGCAGAGTAGATTCCTAAATGAAACACAAAATCAAAATCGCCCTTGATTGATTTGATATTCTTTGCGTCTCCTTCGACAAATTTAGCCCCACCTTTTATCGCGTTCTCCAGGTTACTTCTCTTCCCAGTATGTAGGTTATCTAACACAGTTACTTCATTTTCTTTATAAAGTGCTTCCACGAGGTTGCTTCCAATGAAGCCTGCTCCCCCTGTGACAAGTATCTTTTTATCCTTCACACTGGAGGATATCTAATAGATATTAAACATTACTTCAATGGTCGCTCAGAAAACTGTGAAACAATTGCAGAAAGAGCCCATCATTAACGAATTGATAGTCCTGAAGAGGTCACTCTCATTTTGTCTATGATCTTGCATCAGAGTATTCTTCGGCACAGCTGTTCTCTATTCTTAATCTCCGACAAAAACCAGCCGGCTGCCACCAAACTGGAATCTGAAATCAAGTCTCTTCAAATCAAGGGAATTGGCGATTCTATCATGTATCCGTGGATCTGCTACCAGCATGAGAAATCCACCTCCACCAGCTCCAATTACTTGTCCTCCAAAAGCTCCTAACTCTAAGGCCCTCAGAATAGCTTCATCTATTCGTTCATCACTTATCCTGCTAGACAATGCTCTTTTCAAATTCCAATATTTCATAACTAGATGCCCTAACTCAGGTATATCTCCATTCGAAATGTGCTTGCAGGAATCTTCTGCCATCTTTGTAAATTCATCATATGTTGTCCTCTGTTTGTCCACAGAAACTCCTTGATCCTCTATTATGCTGGTGGATGATCGCTCTCTTCCCAGAAAGAGAAGGAGAAGCGATTCTTCTACTCTCTTCATCTTTTCTTCATTTATTAACAAGGGTAGAACATCTACTCTCTCATTGCTGTAGAACTTCAAGAGGTCGATATTGCCATACGCAGCCATGTATTGGTCTTGTTTCCCTCCAGCCTCTCTGAGTACATTTCTTTCAATTTGGATTGCTTCTTTTGCAAGTTGCTCTGCGTCCACAAACTCCCCTTTGTACGAATGAAGAGCGTGAAGAAGCGCCACCAAGAAAGTGCTACTAGATCCGAGTCCAGTCCCTTGTGAAGGCACATCAGATATGCTTACGATTTCGATTCCCTTGGTTAGATCTAGTAACCTGAGGGATTCCCGCACGGACGGATGCAAAATCTCGTCAAGGCTATTAGCAATCTCGGTTCTTGAGTAGCTAACCCTGATCTTGTCATCAAACTTCTTGTTGACCGCTACATAAATGAACTTGTCGATAGCAGCTGAAGTGACTGCTCCGTAACCGCTCTTTTTGTAATAAAACGGTATGTCAGTACCTCCTCCTACAAATGAAATGCGGAGTGGAGCACGAGTCATTACCATTCTATTCTTCATATCAATCAGACTTCTCAATGGGACAATTTGGAAATCTTCTGGACTTATTAAAATTAGCTCCTTCACACGCAACCAAAAGTAATTTATTTCTGACATTTATGAGATACTACCCCTAGTTCCCAGTCCTCCGTAACACGCCAGTTCCTACGAATAGTTCTTCAATTTTTCCAGTCATCAAATTCCGAATTATCCCAACATGTTCTTACTTGGAACCTTCGGTTTCCTAATGACAAGCGAAGAACAAACGAGGCAATGGTAAATTTTTTATAAATTCTGTAGTTAATATAATGAATGATTTTCGGTATATTTCCAAAAATTTTGGGGTTATGCAATGAATGAAATTGAGATGTATATCAGCGTTCTCAAGGGAAGAGCCAGCACGCTGCTTCTTGCTTCGGTCAAAAAGTCCCATCTTCTAGAATTGAGGGCTGTAGCACGCAATTCGCGGAAGAATATCCATTCATATCTTGAAATCGAGGGAGAGTTGGACTGGAAGTTTAAGAAAGGAAATTGGTTGTTTGTCAATACAGAATCAAGCGGCCTTATATCCATTGATGGGAGGTCAGTATTTGGATTGGATCCCAAGCACAGAAACTTCAGGATTCCTAGCAATACCAATCAAATCCGCTTAGTGCTATCTGAGTCCGGGGAATTAGGCTCACACCGAGACTTTAAACTGCCCATAAATTGCGTTGTCTACGAGAGAGATGATGTATTATATTCTCTTTACCTCAAAATGGAGGCAACAATAGATTTCATCGCAATGGAACAGAAATGGGATCTGTTGCGGAGGATGGACAACATCCTAAAGCAGATACCTCCTCTACAGATAGAATCTCTCTCCTATTTTGTCCATTCAAATTTGTTTACTGAAATCCTGGGTGAAAACCCGAACAATTTCGACACACTTAAACACGTGAGAGAATTTGAAGTTGGAAAGACGGTCAAAGAAAGTGCCAATCTTGGTCTAGTGAAGAACGAGCTGACTCAACTGTCAGACGAACTCGGTGCAAATGGAGACGCAGAAACCAAGATAGAGATTGTCCCTTTTGGAAATGCACACATTGACCTCGCATGGTTATGGCCAATCGCAGAAACCAAGAAGAAGGTTCAAAGGACCTTCTCGACGATGCTTAGCCTAATGAAGAGAAGAAACTTTGCATTCCTCCAGTCGATGGTCACCCATTATGAATTTTTCAGGGACTTTGAACCCAGTCTGTTCAAAGAAATTAAGAAATTTGCAAAGAAAAAGAAGTGGATTCCCGTTGGCGGAATGATTGTAGAATCAGACTGTAATTTAATCGGCGGAGAGTCGTTAGTTCGCCAAGTTCTCTATGGCCAAAGTTATTTCAGAGAAGAGTTTGGGGATTACTGCAAGATTGCCTGGCTTCCTGACTCATTTGGATTCACCGAACAACTACCACAGATATTTTCAAAGTCACGGTTCGAGTTATTCTTGACGACTAAATTTACTTACAACGATACTACGAAATTCCCCCATGACTTGTTCAATTGGAAGGCGCCTGATGGGAGTGAGATCCTAGCACACTCGCACATGAGAACTTATAGTTCAGAAGTGGATCTCAAAGCGGTTGTCGATACCATAGAAAAGAATCCAGAGACGTCCAAATTGATCGGGAGCGTTCCGCTCATTTATGGATACGGGGATGGAGGGGGAGGACCGACAGAGGAAATGCTTGATGTTATGGAAAGTGTTAACTCTATAAGAAACACATTTTACACTGGAAGCGACGCTATGGATTACTGGTTGTCAAAGGTGAGAGCACACAAGTCCGAGTTGCCTTCTGTTAATGGTGAACTGTACCTAGAAGCTCACAGAGGAACCTATACTTCGCACGGAGACATTAAGAAGGTCAACAGGAGAATCGAATCTGAATTATTCTTAGCTGAAGCAATTTCTTCAATGTTCTCAACACGGTCTGGTTTATCCCTAAAGGACGAATGGAAAGTACTGCTCAAGAATCAGTTCCACGACATAATTCCGGGATCTGCAATTGACGCTGTTTACTATGAATCTCTGAGAGAGCTTGATAGAGTTTCAGCGAGAATCAGAAGAGAACTAAACGGAAAAATAAAGATTGATTCCGAAGGAAATAATTCCTTCGCCATATTTTCACCGTACTGGTGGAAAACATCGGCATGGGTGTCTATCAGCGGTCTAGGGGACTTTGACGTGATAAAGGACGAAAAAAACAGAGAATATTCCGTCTTGTTTAACGGCACTGAGCACGGGTTCTATGCTTATCTTGATCGAGGCATGGGAGTTTACAATTTCATCGCTGAGCAAGGGGGGAAGAAAATGTCAAAATCAAGAGATGACAAGCTATCATCTCTTCCCAAATTACATGACTGGTCGGTTGAATTCAATGATCATGTCCTTGCTTCGATACGTGTTGATGGACAGGACCTTCCTGTCCCGGAACTTGTTCTTTTCAAAGATTTTCCATTCTATCTTGACGCGTGGGAAATTGAAGACCTGAGGAAGGATCAAGGAAAGACTCTCCGCCCTTCAAGTGTCCAGAGGATCAAAGAAGGGGAATTTGGAGAGATTATCCGGATTAAGTATGACCTGGATCCCGGAAAGATTTTGATGACTGTAATGCTTCCAAAACACGAAGAATTCCTGAAGCTTCAGTTCGACGTTGATTGGGCAGGCAACAATAGGCTGCTCAGAATGTTCCTTGGAACGGGAGAAGGGGTATGTCTGGGGGAAACTGCATATTCAATAACTGAAAGGAAGTCGGAGGAAGCCAAATATGAATTCCCTGCGCACAGATTCGTAGCAGTTGAGTCTAAGGACTCGACTTTTCTTTTGTTGAATGATTCGAAGTATGGGTATTCATTCAGGGATGGCTACCTCGGAGCGTCACTTCTGAGATCTCCTTTCTATCCCGATCCATTCGCAGATAGAGGGAAGAACACGTTCTCTTTCTCGTATGGGCTCACTTCAAACAGAGATCCAATATTCTATGTCGAAATGGGAATAAAGTTCAACATAAATCCGGTTCTAGTCCGTCCGGGTAACACTATAGAACAGCACTTGCTTGCAGAGAACGTAGTCGTTGGTGCTCTGAAGCACTCCGAGGGAGGCAAGTCCAGGATCATCAGGATCTACAATCCTACCTCTCTGGAAAGATTGTTCAGGATCAAGCTACCCTTTGAGATATCTAATCTTGACGAGACGGACTTGTTAGAAAATCCTATGCCTAACTCATCGTCTGTGCATATGACGCAAGGTGGCACAGTCATAGAAGGTAAAATCTGTCCCTTTGAAATCAAGTCTCTTAGATTAAGCTCTACCCATGCGAAGAGGCGCGATTCTTAGACTAGACGGACTCCTTTTTTTCCTTCAGTTTCAGACCTTGTTTGAGGGGAACGAAAATGAAAATCACCGCTGCAACAATGAGGAAGGTACCGGCAAATGGTCCTAGGGCCCTGATGTATATCACACTCTGT